>JANNTO010000364.1:0-4475 GCA_031403675.1 Gammaproteobacteria bacterium
TTGCAGAGCGACGCGCCGCGAGCGGCGCGCGCCCTTCAACGCGAACGTTGGACCGCACAGTAAAGGTGGCGCACAAGCACTTGGCGGGCTTGCTTTTTGTATATACGTATATACAATAATCGCGTGGACAAGGATCCCAAGTAGGAAAGCCGAAATATTTCAGAACGCAACCTTTCACTGGACCTTGCCGAGCAACTCGACTGGGCAACAGCTCTGATCTGGGAAGACAAGCGGAAAGACTATGGAGAACGGCGCTACTGCGTGCTTGGTTTCGTTGAGGATCGGCTGCACAGCGTGGTGTTTACGCCACGCGAAGGAAAGCCCCGGGTCATCAGCCTGCGAAAGGCCAACAAGCGCGAGGTGAAACGATATGAAAAAGCAGCCCAAATCTAGAAAGACCGGCCGTACAAATCCGGAATGGACCGCGGCCATGATTGCGAAGGCGCGCCCGGCGAGGAAAGTTCTGCCAAAAATCTTCGGTGCGCGTACCGCAGCCGCCATGCTCAAGCCGCGTGGCCGCCCCAAGTCTCCAGAATCAAGAGTTGCAATTAGCCTGAGACTGCCGCCCGATACGCTTGCACGCTGGAAGGCTACTGGGCCAGGTTGGCAGACACGCATGGCTGATGTGCTGCGTGAGTCAGTGTAGATGCGGTCCAACCACGCAGCCCATTCGGACGCGCGGTCGGCGCTGCACTTCATTAAATGCCGGTGCTCGCGCGCCGATGGCCGCGGACGTTGGACCTCGCAGGCCCATTTTCGCTGGACTGCTAGTTGCGCTCAGGGTATATTGTTACTACAATATAAGTATGACCTCCTGGGACGAACCCAAACGCCGTGGGAACATCAAGGCGCATAGGCTGGACTTTGAGGGGTCGGAAGCCATCTGGGACAACTTCACCGTCACCCGGGAAGATCTGCGGGAGGACTATGGTGAAAAACGCATGGTTACGTTCGGACTCCTGAATGGTGAAGTGGTCGTCCTAGTGCACATTGAGCGGGACGAGGACATGCACGTCATCTCTTTACGAAAGGCCGAGAAATATGAAGCGCGCTACTACTTTGAAACCGCCGAAGAGTACTTCCGCAAAGGCCGCTGATCGGGACAATCCTCCGTGGGCGGAGGAGATGCTTGGCCCGTCAGTCTTGCGTCGCGGCCGAGGGCCACAAAAGGCCCCGACCAAGGTTCTCACTACCGTACGTCTCGATGCGGACGTGATTGCTTTCTTTCGGGCGCAGGGTTCGGGCTATCAATCGCGCATTAATGAGGCACTTAAGCGTGTCAAGGAGCGAGGTCTAACCACCGGCTCAACAGCGACCGCCCGCAAGCGGCGCCCGTCTGAAACCGGACGTTAGGCGTTCATGGCACACCGGCTAAGGAAATAGGTTGGCCCGCTGCCCTAACTGCGAAGCGTCCGTTCCAATCGATGCGGTGGAATGCCGGAGTTGCAAGGCAAGCTTCGCGGTTGGCTCCGCATGGATGCCGCGCCCCGAGTCACGTGAGGAACGGAATGTGCTCGCGTTGCTGAGTGCAAGGAGGAATTCTCAGGCACAGGTACAGGCGCGGGCACAAGATCAACGAGGCACTCTGGGAAAAGGGCGACTTCACGCGTCTCGCGGAGACCATGCGGGAAAGCGGAGAAGCGCTCGTCGAGAGTTTCGGCATCACGAAAGGTCTCAAGGTGCTCGACTTCGGATGCGGTGACAGAACCACTGCCATCCCCGAGGCGAGACGAGGCACCGACGTCAGGCTTCCCCCGATTTAGATGATAGGTCGGCTTCACGCCCGGTAGTTGAGCCAGCCGGTCTATACTGCCGGCGCACCACCGGATCCGGCACTGTCGCGCGGAAGCCAATAAACGAGGAGGAATCATGACTGGAATAACCCTGCGAAGCTTCGCGCTAGCGTGCGCAGCGTGCGTGTCGATGTTTGCGAACCCCGCTGCCGCCCAGACCTGGCCGGCGAGGAATATCACCATCATCGTGCCGCTTGCCCCCGGCACCGGGATGGACACCCTTGTCCGGCTGTACGCGGAACGCCTGTCGCAGAGCCTCGGCAAGCCGGTGATCGTGGAGAACCGTCCCGGCGCGGCGCTGATGCTGGGCGCCGCCGCACTGGCCAAGTCCGCCCCAGACGGCTACACGCTGGGCGTGTCCACCAGTTCGGCCATGGCGATCAATCCGACGCTCTACAAGCAGATTCTCTACGATCCGGAAAAGGATTTCGTGCCGGTCTCGCTGTACGTGAAGTCGCCGTTCATTCTGGTGATCAACCCTGCGCTGCCGGCGCGCAACGTGCCGGAACTGATCAAGCTGGCCAAGGAGGGCGCCGCCCCGCTCAGCTACAGCACGCCCGGCGCCGGCACCGCGCAACACCTGTCGGCCGAATTCATGAAGCAGAAGTTCGGCGTCAACATCACGCACGTGCCCTACAAGAGCAGCCCGCAGTCGGTGTCGGACATCGTGGCCGGGCACGTCAGCATGGCCTTCGCCGAAGCCGGGCTGTCCCTGCCGCTGATCCGCGACGGCAAGCTGCGCGCGCTGGCGGTGTCATCGGTCACCCGCCTGCCGACATTGCCGGATGTGCTGCCGTTTGCCGAAGCCGCCAGTTCGCCTGACTTCGAGGCAGTCTCCTGGCACGTGCTGCTGGCGCCTGCGGCGACGCCGCGCGACATCGTGGAGCGCCTGCACGAGGAGATGAAGCGCATCCTCGCCGCGCCGGAGATGCAACAGCGCATCGCCAATCTCGGCTTGCTGGCACAACCGACGCCGTCGGTCGAAGGCGTGCAGCAGTACCTGCGTGCCGAGCGCGAGAAGTGGGGAGGACTGGTTAAAAGCCTGGGACTCGCCTGATCGCAGTAATCCTCGCGACCGGCTTATGCCTCAGGCGGCGAGCTTCGCCTGCCTGGAGGGCTTGAGCACGAAGTCGTAGCTCGCTTCCCACTCGCCCGCGGCGTTCTTCCTGAAGTCGACGATCAGGGACTCCTTGACGCCGAACACCGCGTCGGAGTCCAGGTACTTGTCGCCCTTGACGAAGATGTGGGTGACGAGGCAGTCGTAGCCGGGCGCGGTGATCATGAAATGCAGGTGCGCGGGCCGCATCGGGTGCCGGCCCGTCGCCGTCAGCATCTTGCCGACCGGGCCGTCGGAGGGGACCGGGTAGCTCACCGGCTTGACGCAGCGGAACCAGAATTTTCCTTCCGCGTCGGTGCGGAAGATGCCGCGCAGGTCCATCGCGTTGCCGTCGCCCTTCTGCACGTCGTAGCCGTTCACGCCCGTCTCCCAGATGTCGAGCGTCGCGCCGGCGACCGGCTTGCCGTCGGCGCTCCTGATCGTGCCGCGCACCACGCAGGGCTCACCGTCGCGCGCTTCCTTGGCCACGTTCGCGCCGAGCGGATACTCGGGCGCGCCCGGCCGGTGGAACGGCCCCTGCACGGTGGACTCGGTCATCCCGGCCGTCGACTGGTAATTGAGGAAATCAACCAGCATCGACACGCCGAGCGTGTCCGACATGAGAATGAATTCCTGCCGCTTGTCGTCGCTCCAGTGGCCGGTGTCGGTGAGGAACTTGATCCCGGTCATCCACTCATCCGGCGTCGGCCGCACCTCGCGCACGAACCCGTGCAGGTGCTTGATCAAACTGGTCATGACCTCCTTGAGCCGCGGGTTCGGCGTGTCCTCGATGCGGCGCAGGACTTCGGCGGTGAGCGTTTCTTCGTTGAAATTGCGGATGGCCATGGCAGATCCTCCTTGACGGAATGCTACCATCGCCGCTCCCGAAAGCCGATAGCTTGAATATCCTTTTTGCCTCGACCAAGGAGAAGCCGGAATTCTGGTTCCCGCTGCTCCGTAGGGCGCTGCCCACCGATCATTTCTACGCGTGGCCGGACGTCAACGGGGGCGACATCGATGTCGCCGTGGTGGCGACGCATCCGCAGGGCACCTTCGCCAATCTGTCCAGGCTCAAGCTGATCCAGTCCTTGTGGATGGGCGTCGAGAACATCATCGGCGATACCGAGCTGCCGCGCGGCGTGCCGGTCGCGCGCCTGATCGACCCCGGCATGGTCGCCGCGATGACCGAGACCGTGCTCGCCTACGTGCTTGATTGGCACCGGCATTTCTATTGTTATAGAGCTTTTCAAAACCAGAAGGTATGGAAGCGCCGGCGGCAATACCTCGCCTCCGACCGCACCGTCGGCATCCTCGGCCTGGGCGAGCTCGGCGGCACGATCGCGGAAAAACTGCGCGCGCAGGACTTCAACGTCGCCGGCTGGAGCCGCCGGCCGAAGCAGCTGGAAGAGGTCTTTTGCTCTACGGATCTGGAAGAGGTCGTCAGGCGCAGCAACGCTCTCGTGTGCCTTTTACCGTTAACTGAAAAGACAAGAGGAATAGTAAATTCAGGAATTCTTTCCCTCATGCCCAAGGACGGTTGCGTCATCAACGTCGCGCGCGGCGGGCACGTCGTGATGCCGGACCTG
>JANNTO010000365.1:0-8099 GCA_031403675.1 Gammaproteobacteria bacterium
GACAGCTGCTCGATGCGCGCGCGCAGCTCGCGCTCGAGCACGAGGGCCATACCGCGGATGTCGAAGATCTCCTTCTCCATCTTGACGATCTGCGCATCGAGGTCGACCTTCGCCTGCTCGAGCTGGATCGGCTCGCCGACCTCGTTCAGCACGAGCAGCAGGATGATCGCGCCGAAACCGCAGCAGATGCAGTCGAGGAACGACATGCTGAAGGTCTCGGTGTCGCGACGCGTACGGCGCTTCATGGCCAGTCCTTGGCCGGACTCAGGAAGCCGCCGCCGGTGGATCGCGCGAGGCGCCAGAAAAAGATCGGCGCCGACGGATCGCCTTCCATCGGCAGCAGCACGATGCTGATCGGCGGCGCGGACGGCGGCAGCGATTTCACCGCCTCCTGCATCAGGTCCTCGCGCTGCTCCATCGTCACCAACGTGCGCAGCAATGGCGGCTTGTCGCCCTGGGTCGGCAGGCCGTCGGTGATCAAGATGACGTTGTCGGGCGCGGGGTTCAGGGTCTTGATCACGGAGAATGCGTGGTACAGGCTGCTGCCGCCGGTCGGCGCAGTCCTGCGCAAGGCCTGCAACGCCAGCTCGATCTGGCCGGCGTCCTTGACGCTGAGCCAGCGTCCGGCGCTGCCCTCGACCAGCGGCCGCACCGCGGTGTCGAATGCATAGATCTGGAACTGCGTGGTATCCGGCAGGCGCGAGGCGACCCAGTCGACCGTATTGACCGCCTGCTGCCACTTGGTCGAGGCGATGCGCCGCTCCGGCGACATGTTCCGCAGCCGGATGATATTGACGACCGTCTCGTCGAGCATGCTGGCCGAGGAGTCGACCAGCACCAGCACGCGCTTGCCGTCGATACGCAGCGTCACCAGCTGCTGCAGGTCGTCCACCTTCACCTTGCTATCGCCGGATGCCGGCGGCGCCGCTTCCTTGAGCCGACGCGTGCTCTCCTCGAGTGATTTCAGGTCGGCCTTCAGGCGCTCGAGGCTGGCTCGCCGAGCGAGCGTGTCGTGCTCGTAGCGCGAGAGTTCCTCCTCGGTCAGGCGCAATTTTTCGAGCATCTCGCGCGACAGGCCAGCGGCCCGGACTTTCCGGTCCTCGGTGGAATCGAGCGCATTGCGCAATTCCGCCAGGTGCTTGTAACCGTCCAGCACCTCCTGCTCGAGTTTTCTTGCCTCCGCCGTCAGGCTGGAACTCTCCTTGATGCGGTACAGGCCGGCCTGCGCGCTGATGATCGTGTAGAACAGCACGACGGCGCCAAAGCCGCAGGAGATCACGTCCAGGAAGGACATGCTGAAGGTCAAGGTGTTGCGGCGTGCCACGGGCCGCTCAACCGACCGTCACGAGCTCGAGCACGACGCCCGGCGTGCCGACGCGCAGTCGATCGCCGGCCTCGAGCGTGATTTCGCCGTCCACGCGCTCGCCATTGACGAAGGTGCCGTAGCGGCTGTGGTCACGCACGATCACGATTCCGTCGCGCCGCAACAGCGTGCAATGCGAGCGCGAAATGCCGGCAGCGGGAACGTTGAGCGCGATGCGACGGCCGTCGCCGGCGCCAAGACCGACGACCAGCGGGCGCTCGTCAATCGGTTGCGCGCGCCCCTCCTGGATCACATGGGTCGGCGCCGTGGCCGCGTGCTGGCGCCGCGCACGCGCCGCAGCCACGTGCGTGCGCGCGAGCGCGGTGACGAGTGCGGGCGGATCACCCGGACCAATCTCGCCGGCACGCTCCGCTGCGGCGGCGGCCGCCGCAGTATCCGGCAGAACCAGGAGCTCGAGTCCCGGCAGCGAAGCAAGCCGCTCGCCGAGCGCCGGCAGCAAACCAGCGCGCGAGGACAACACCAGCGTCACCGCCTCATCCGCACGGTGGCCCGCGTGCACGAGTTCCGAAAGCTGTGCGTACCAGGCTTCGGCCACGAGCGTGAACTGCTCGCGGCGCACGGTCGCGTTGAATGAGGCACCACCGGTCTCGATCGACACGTCGATGGATTCCTGCTGCGCGAGCGCAGCCAGCCAGTCCGGCAGGCGCAGGTACAACTGCTGCTCGGTCGCCGCCTGGTGCAGCGGATCGAATCGGGTACGTCGCACCATCGCCTCGCTGATCAAATGAGCCCAGGCCGAGTACATAACCTTGAGACCGGCGCGCGGCGCGATCTCGACGCGGCGACGGCGGAGCGTGGTCGCACCCTGCAGCTCGGTCAGCACGGCCTGGTGCAGCTCGACATCGAGGTGCAGCACGGATGCACGCGCCGCTAGTCCGGCGCAGGCTGCGACCGCCGCATCCACGAAACCCGCTATTGGCACGCCGGCGCAGCGCGAGATTCCGTGCACGAGCCCCAACTGATGCAGGCGCATCGATCCGGGCACGGCCAGTATCGCCTGATCGCCGGGCTCGGCGATCTCCTGCCACAGCGACGCGAGGTGCGCGTGGGCCAAGTCCGCGTGCGACACCGGAGGAACCGCGGTGCGCACCAATGAATCGACCGCCAGATCGGACCAGAATCGATCGCAGGCGAGCACCGGCTTGAGTCGCGCGGCTGCGGCTGCGGCCTCGCCGACCACGACTCCCGCAGGATCGACGAGCGCAACGCCTGGACTCGATGCAAGACGCAGGCCACCGCGCACTGCGGTGACGGCCGCATCGACCAGCTCGATGCCGATCGTCGCCATCGTCATCGCACCTGCAGGTTCCGCAACAGCCGGTTGTCGAGATAGGTCTCGGCATCCAGCACGAGGCGCTCCTGCGCCAGTTGCAGGCCGTGCAGCAGGAACATCAGGAGCAGCGACAGGAGCAGCGCGACCAGTGTCGAGTTGAAAGCAACGCCGAGGCCTTCGGTAACGCCGGAAATATCGCCGGTCACCGCTTTGTGCGCTGCGGCGAGCGCGTCGCCGATGCCGCGCACCGTGCCGATAAAACCGATCGCTGGAATTGCCCAGGCGATGTAACGGATCATCGAGAGTTCCGAATCGAGCCGTTCCGCTTCGGCCGCGCAGACCGCATGACCCGCCTCGGATACGTCCTGGATGTTACGCGTCGCGCCGAAGCGCGCGAGCGCCGCCTTGGAGGCACGCACGATCAGCGACTGCTGCTGTTCGCCGGGCATCGATTCGAGCTGGCGCACGTATTCGCGCGTGTCCTCCGGCAGGATGCGCATGCCCTCAGGTACCTGCACCGGATCGCCGTCCAGGAACTCCTGCTCGCGGCGCGTCGAGCGGTTCTTGAAACCAATGATCGCGAGCGCCCAGATCATCAGGATCACGCAGCTCTCCTGCTCCCAGTCCTTCATGATCACGAACAGCGAACGATCTGGAACGTAGTCCGGGTCCTTGCTCATGGACTCGTACTGCACGGCCAGCACCGTCTGCGCATTCGGTCGCACCCAGGCCGTCCAGATCGCATGGATCACGATCGTTGCGGCCAATAGCGAGCCGAGGCTGAACAGGAATTCTTTCGGATAGCGGGTCTTCATTGGGACCTCAGATGTCGATCGGAAACGAAACCGGAAAGTCCGCGCGCACTTTTTCGGTAGGATTGAATCGGGCCGGTGGCGGACCGGCAGGGGCCGCATCCGCCGGCAGCGGCGGCAACTCTTCCTCTTCTTCCTCCACCGCGGCGGCCTGGGGCTGCTCCGGTGCCGGCGCAGTCGGCAGCGTGGCGGACTCTGGCGCGGGCTGTTCAGTCTTCGTTGCCGGATCCGACGGTTTCTTTTCCGGCTTCGGCGCCTCGATCGCCGCAGCGACCAGCACCAGCAGCGATGCGACCAGTGCGATCAGGTAGCGCATGGAAAATTACTCCGCATAACGCGCGATCCGAAAGCCGAGATCCGGGCGGCCACTCGAGCCCGAGTCGCGCGCGGCAACCCGCAGTTCCGAAATCTTGCCGGTCAGCCAGCCTGCGCCGCGGATCACATGGCTTTCGCCGGCCGGCGGGCCGACCGGATCCGTCGATACGTGATCGGGGCCGACCACGTAGATCGAATAGCGATCCGTGGTCCATTCCTGCACGTTGCCGCCGAGATCATGGATGCCGAGCGGATTGGCAGGGAAACTGCCGACCGGCGCGGCGACCCGCGAACCGTCGTCGTAGCCCGAGATCGTTACCGGAGTCAGGTAGATTGCGGTCGCATCGCCCCAGTTGCCGGCGCGCGCGGGCACCGGCAGGCCATCGCCCCAGGGGTATTTCCGCGTCGCTGCGCGGCCGTCGTGACGCGCCGCGAATTCCCATTCCGCCTCGGTCGGCAGGCGGTAGCCGGTGGTCACCGGTTCGATCAGTTCGAGACGATCACCGCGACGCGCATAGGCCGGCGGCAGTTGGTCGCGCCCCGATAACCAGTTGCAGAAGGCCACGGCGTCCTGCCAGCTGACCCGCGCTGCGGGCTGGCGCTCGAGGTCGAGCGTTTCGTCCTTGAAGATGCCGGACAGATGATCGGCACGAAACTCGCGGAACTCGCGGTTCGTGACCTGGTATTTCGACAGGTAGAACGGGCGCTTGAGTTCGACGATGCGCTCGGTTTCATTCGAGCGCCGGCCCGGCTCGCGGCGCGGGCTGCCCATCGTGAAGCGCCCGCCCGGTATCAACACCAGCTCCTGGCCGAGCGCCGTGTTGCGGCGTCCTGCAATCGCAGCACTGCGTGCCTCGCCCGGAGTACGCAACGAGTATTCGACGATCTGCGCCTGGCCTTCGCGCGGCGTGACGGTCGCGCGGAACGTATCGAGTCCGGTTTTGCGCACTTCGATCACGTGCGGCGCCGCCGGCAGCGACAGCGTCTGGTTCGCCGGTCCGCGCGAAGCGCCGTCCACATACAGCATCGCATCGGCGGGTTCGCCCTGTACGCGCACCTCGCCAAGCATCGGCGTCAGTTCGATCGTAACGCGCCGTTCGGCGCGACTCTCGACGCTGACGCTCTGGGTGGCCGGCGCATGGCCCGCAAGCGTCAGCAGGAGTTCCTGCGGCATACCGGGCGCGACGCCGACCGTGAGCGGTGTGCGGCCACGATAGCGGCCGGCGATGCTGACATCCGCGCCGGCCGGACGACTCTGCACGATCAGCGTGCCGTCCGGCATGCCGAGTTCGACCGGACCGACCGCGAGTGGCTCACCGGCGCGCACGGTGATCGGACTCTCAAAGCGGCGGAATTGCGGGTGCAGAATCGCGAGTGTGTAGCGGCCGGCGTCAAGATCGATCTCGAGCGGCGTGGGGCCGAGTTCGCGATCATCCGCCCAGACGATCGCGCCGACCGGGACGCTCGTGACCGTGACGCGCGCGAACAGCGGCGCGAGCGGTACCTTCAGTTCCTGACGCTCGCCGCCACCCGCGACTTCAATGCGCAGGTTTTGCGTGCTGTAGCGCGGCGCCTCGATCCGCAGTTCGCGCGTGCCCGCTTGCAATTCGTATTCGCCCGGCAGTGCACCGAGCGCCGCGCCATCCACGGCCAGCGTCGCTGCGAGACCGCCGGTATCGAAGACCACGCGACCGGGCAGGCGCTCGAGCGCGACCAGGATGCGCTGACCCGAGTCGCGGCCCACGACTACCGGTTGGCTTGCCGGCGCAAAACCTTCGGCCTCGACCGTCAGTACGTAATCGCCCGGCGGCATCAGGTGGCGGTCGCCGAATCCGAAGTCGAGGATCGTGCCCGCAAACTCCACATCATCGAGGTCCGCTTGCGGACTGGTCGCCACCTGGACCGAGGTCGCGGTCAGCAGAAAGCCAAGCACGAGCAGTGCTGCCGCAATCGCCGCCCAACGGACCGGCGGGATCCAGCTCCACGCCGCGCGCGTGTGGCGCGTCGTTGCGACGCGCGGCTGGTAGTCCACGATGGCGATCGGCTGGCGGTCGCTGGCGGGATCCGCGGCATCGGGCGAACGGCCATCTGACTGCGGCGGCCGCGTGATGTTTGCAACCCCGCCATGGCGCACGACGATGGTCGGGCGTCCACTGCGATCCTCCAGCGTGATCTCGACGCCATCCAGTGCGTCCACGCCCGTGCCAGGCTGCGGAACAACCGTGAGCCCGTCGATACCGACCGCGGCGCGCGCGCGCAATTCGCCCGGTGCGCAGCCGGGGATCACGACCGTGGCACCCGGACCGCCAATCGTCAGCGGCAGGTCCGACGGCGCGAGCGGTCGTTCACCCAGCGGGTCTTCGAGCCATAGTTCCTTCAAATCGGTTCCTCGCATCGCACCGCGACTGCGGATGGCGCGGCGCCGGGCGGCAGCACGACCTCGCGCCTGATGTCACGATAACCGTTACGCGTGCCGACCACCGTATACCGGCCTGGCAGCAGTTCCACGTCGCGCTCCGAAAACGCTCCGTACTGGCCGACGCGATAGATCGTGACCTGCGTGACGCCATCCGATTGCAACCGCAACCGCACTGGCATCTGCGCGGCCGCGGCGTACCGTTCGAGCTCGAGGCTAGCCACGGCCAGACGCTGGCGCGGATTGCCGGTCGCCGCCGCGGTCGCAAGCAGGGTGCGCGCCTCGGCGCGCCCGGCCGGATCCCACAACCGCTCCGGCTGCCGATTCAGAGCCTCGATGAGGCGTTGCAGTTCGGCACGCGGCGTGGCGCGGGCAATGCCCTCGCGGGCCGTCTCCAGCGAGGGCTCGAGCACGGCCGCCTCCCGCCATGCGATCAGTGCCTCCTCCCATCGCTCATCATCCTCGGCGGACCGGGCCCGGGTCTCGAGCAGACGCAGCGCCGCGGCGCGCTGCCCCTGGTCGAGCGACGCGAGTGCGTCCCGCGCTTCCTGCGACGAGGGCCGCAGCGCCAGCGCCTGCCGGAACGCGGCGCGCGCCGCAGCGCTCTGTCCCGCCGCGAGATCGGCAAAGCCGCGCGACATCGTGGCGGCGTAGATTTCGTTCGAGCGACGCGCACCGAGACGCTCGATTCCTTCCCGCGCGCCTGGTGCCGCTGCATCGATCGAAAGCGCCTTGCGAAAACCCTGCTCCGCCGCGGCCAGCCGCCCGGCACGCTCATCGGCAATGGCCGCATCGACGCTGGCGAAAGCCTGATCGAGCCGTGCCGCTCGCTCAATGCCGGCCTGCGCTTGCGCATGGCCGGGTTCGATTGCGAGCGCGAGTCCGAACGCCTCGCGCGCCGCGGCGGACTCGCCCCTTGCGAGCGACGTCTCGCCCATTCGCATCGTGTCCTTCAGCACCTGCGGCCGCTGCTTCTCGAGATCCGCCAGTTTCGCAGCAGCGGCCTCCCAGTCTTTGGTCGCCGCCGCATAGTCCTGGACCTCGAAACGCTGCACGGCCGCGGCGCCCGCATCGCGTGCTGCGGCGAACACGACGGTCGCCCAGCGCGCGGCGGCGTAGCCATCCAGCGCTTTGAATGCCGCGTCAAACTGGCCGCGCGCCGTTTCGGCCGCGGCGCGGGCGGTTGCCTGCTCGGCGAGACGCTGTTCCTGGGTCCGCCGATCCAGGCCGAGTTGCTCGGCCTGGACGCGCGCCGCGGCGGCGATTTCCGGATTCCGCGCGGTGAACCGCTCCGGCAGCCAGATAAAGGCCGCGACTGCGGCGAGCGCCACGGCGATCATCGCCACTGGCAGCACACGGCTGCCGCGCGGCGCGCGCGTTGCCTGGTCCGCCGGCAGCACGTGCGCCAGCGGCTCGAGCAGACCGGCATGGTCCGACGCCGCGGCCGTGAGCCGCGCGCGCACATCGGCCACGTTCGCGGGCCGCTCGCGCGGCGACTTCGCGAGCAGACGCAACGCGAGTTCGCGTACGCCGCTCGGCACGACGCCACGCGGCATGAGCGGCGGCACCGGCTCATGCAGCACGCGATCGCGCGTTATGTCGGGGTAATAGGGCGGGTGACCGGCGATCAACTCGTAGAGCAATGCGCCGAATGCATAGAGGTCGTCGGCCGGCAGCGCCGGATCGCCGCGCAACTGCTGTGGACTCGCGTTGTACGGGGAGCCGCCCGGCGGCAGCCGGCTGCCGACCAGCGTAGTCATGCCAAAATCGGCGAGACGCGCGCGTCCTGCGTCGTCCAGCAGCACGTTGCTGCACTTGAGATCGCGGTGCACGAGGCCCGCCGCATGAACTGCCGCGAGCGCGTTCGCCACCTGGTCCAGCGCCTGCTTCCAGTCATCG
>JANNTO010000366.1:0-13289 GCA_031403675.1 Gammaproteobacteria bacterium
CCGTCAATGTCTTGTTTTCGGCTGGTGCCGATTTTGTCGGCGCGACCCGCCTGGTCACCCAGGCGCGCGTGTCATTCACGCAACCACTGCCGATGCGCCTGCTCCCGGAGATCGAATCGGTTCCGGGAGTTGAACAGGTCATGTGGCAGCAATGGTTCGGCGCGGTCTGGCAGGAAAACACGCAACTGATCTTCTTCGCCTCCGATCCGACGCGCTTGCGCGCCGTCTATCCCGAGTACGTCATGCCGGATCCGCAATGGCTGGCCTTCGAACAGACCCGCACGGGCATGATCGTCGGGCGCAATCTCGCCGATAAATATGGCTGGAAGATTGGCGACAAGGTCCCGATCGCATCCAATATTTATCCGCAGAAGGATGGGAGCAAGGCCTGGACCTTCGACCTGGTTGGGATTTACGACGGCAAGGACGAGGAATGGCAGCGAAATACCAACCTCGGCTGGATCAATTTCGCCTATTTCGATGAAGCCAATCAGTTCGGCCCCGGCCGCGCCGGGACCTTTACGCTCAAGCTGTCCGACCCGGACCAGGCCCAGCAGGTCGCCCTGGCCATCGATGCGAAGTTCGAGAATTCCGCGGACGAAACCAAGACCCAGACCGAAAAGGACTTCAACGTCGGCTTCCTCAAGCAGATCGGCGACATCGGCCTGATCGTGCGCTGGATCCTGTTCGCCGTGTTCTTCACGTTGCTACTGGTCGTAGGGAACACGATTGCGCAAAGCGTGCGTGAGCGGATCCCGGAACTGGCGATCCTGAAGACCCTGGGATTCACGAATCGGAGCGTGCTCGGATTCGTGCTGGCAGAAGCCGCAGCGATGTGCCTGATTGGCGGGCTGATTGGCCTCGGAATTGCGACCTTGATCGGTATCCAGATTGGCAGTGGCGGGAACTTCCCGATTGCGATCGATCGCCACGTGTGGATCACCGGCCTGATTTCAATCATCGGGTTGAGCCTCGCGGTCGGTCTCCCGCCTGCATTGCGCGCCGGGCGGTTGTCCATCGTCGATGCGCTGGCCGGGCGTTAGGCGGGAGTCGAAGCGATGCTGAAACAGACCCTCGCAATCACCGCCCTGAGCCTGCGCAGCATTCCGCAGCGCTGGGGCCCGTCAATCGTGATCGTGGTCGGGTTGGCCGGCGTGGTCGCAGTGTTTACCGCCCTCCTCGCCATGGCCGAAGGATTCCAGTCCATGCTGCAGTCGACCGGCCGTGCGGACATCGCGCTGGTGCTGCGCGGCGGATCCAGTGCCGAACTCAATTCCGGTCTGCTCCGGGAACAGGCGACCCGGATCAAGCAGGTCGCCGGCGTGCGCCAGGGTGACGACGGGCAGCCGCTGGCCTCGGCCGAAATGATCGTGATTGCGGAGCTGATGAAACCCGGCGAGAAGCTGGGATCCAATATCACGGTGCGCGGCGTCGAACGAACGGCCTTCGCATTACGGCCCCAGGTGCAGATCGTCGAGGGCCGCGGATTCCAGCCCGGCCTGCGTGAGTTGCTAGTCGGCCGCGGCGTCGCGCAGCAGTTCTCGGGCGTGCGACTCGGCGAAATCCTGCGAATGCGCGGCTCCGACTGGACCGTGGTCGGCGTGTTCGAGTCGGGTGACGCCAACGAAAGCGAACTATGGGCCGACGTCGAAGTTGCGCAGAGTACGTTCAATCGCCGGGGATTCAGTTCGGTGCGGCTACAACTCGCCGACCCGGCCGGCATGCAGGCGGTCAAGGATGCGCTCCTGACCGACCCGCGGCTGACTGTCGATGTCGAGACCGAGCAGCAGTATTACAGCGGGCAGACCAAGCAGTTCCGCGACACCATCGGCATGCTGGCCGGCGTCGTGACGCTGATCATGGCGCTTGGCGCGACCTTCGCGGCGCTCAACACGATGTACGCCGCGGTCGGCGCGCGCGCGCGCGAGATCGCGACGCTCCGCGCGATCGCCTTCGGCGGCACGCCGGTCGTGGTTTCCGTGATGATCGAGTCGCTGCTGCTGGCACTGGCCGGTGGTCTGATCGGCGCCGCGCTGGCCTATCTGCTGTTCAACAATATGGCCGTATCGACGCTCGGGGCGAATTTTAGCCAGGTCGTGTTCCAGTTCAAGGTTACGCCGGCGCTGGTGCAGCGCGGCCTGCTGATTGCGCTCGCGATTGGTTTTGTTGGTGGCCTGCTGCCGGCGTTGCGCGCCACCCGTCAGCCGGTGACGACCGCCTTGCGCGCGGCTTGAGCCATTGCATGTCCTGATTGACATCGGCATCAACCTCGCACACGAGAGCTATGAGCCCGATCGTGCCGAGGTGATGGCGCGCGCGCGCGCGGCGGGCGTGGCGGCCATGATCGTCACGGGTAGTTCGGTCGAGGACAGCGCGCGTGCCATCGCACTTTGCCGGAGTCATCCGGGCGTGTTGCGGGCAACCGCAGGCGTGCATCCGCATCATGCAACGACATTTCAGGCCAGCGACGCTGCGCGGCTGGCTGAGTTACTGAGCGACCCGATGACTGTTGCGGCCGGCGAGTGTGGTCTCGATTACAACCGGAATTTCTCGCCGCCCGTCGAACAACGCCGCGCGTTCGAGTTGCAACTGGCGCTCGCCGACCAACACCGGCGCCCGCTATTCCTGCATCAGCGCGACGCCCATGCGGATTTCATGGCGATGCTGCGCGAGCATCCCGGGTCGGCGTCGCGAGCCGTGCTGCATTGCTTTACGGACGGTGTGGCGGAAGTCGAGGATTGTCTGGCGGCGGGCCTGCTGATCGGCGTGACCGGCTGGGTATGCGACGAGCGCCGTGGGCAGTCCTTGCGCGCGGCGCTGGCGCGAATCCCGGACGAGCGCCTGATGCTCGAGACCGATGGACCGTATCTGTTGCCACGCACCCTGGCTCCGAAGCCACCACACCGGCGCAACGAGCCCATGTACCTGCCGTTGGTGCTCGAGGAAGTGGCGCGCTGCCGGGGACAGAGTCCGGCGGCAGTTGCCGAGGTTACGACCGCGAACGCCTGCCGGTTTTTTGGTCTTACACTGCGAAAAGCCCCACCGGCAGCGGGCCCAGCCGGCTTTGAATTGGTTTAAGTTATGATCGTAAGATATTGATAGATAGGTGCTTACATGGACTTCAAGCGCGCGCTGAAATCGACTGCGGAGCTCTTCAAGGAATCGATCATTCCGCGGCTCTCCGATTACATCCGGATCCCGAACAAGTCCCCGCTGTTTGACTCGCAGTGGCAGGCACACGGCTATATGGATCGCGCCGCCGAACTGATGGCGGCCTGGTGCCGCGAACAACCCATCAAGGGACTGCGTGTCGAGATCGTGCGTGCGGCGGGTCGTACGCCGGTGCTCGTCTGCGAAGTCCCGGGCAGCGGCAACGACACCGTGCTGCTCTACGGCCACATGGACAAGCAGCCGGAATTTACCGGCTGGGCAGAAGGTCTCTCGCCGTGGGAACCGGTGCTGCGCGACGGCAAGCTGTACGGCCGCGGTGGCGCAGATGATGGGTATGCGGTGTTCTCGTCACTGACGGCGATCCGCCTGCTGCAGGACCAGGGCATCGCCCATGCGCGTTGCGTCGTGCTGATCGAAGCTTGCGAGGAGAGCGGCAGCTACGACCTGCCCCACTACGTTGACTTGCTGGCTGATCGAATCGGCACGCCCAGTCTGGTCATTTGCCTCGATGCAGAATGCGGCAACTACGACCAGCTCTGGTGCACCACATCGCTGCGCGGCAACCTGGTCGGAAACCTGATCGTCGAAGTGTTGACCGAGGGCGTTCATTCCGGCGCTGCGACCGGAATCGCACCGTCCGTGTTCCGGATTGCCCGTACGCTGCTGGCCCGCGTCGAAAATGACATCACCGGCGACCTGTTGCTCGATGAGCTTTCGGCGCCCATTCCGGCCGCGCGTATTGCGCAGGCGCGCGCGATGACCGCGGCGCTGGGCAACGAGATCGCGAGCAAACTGCCGTTTGCACCGGGCGTGCGGGCCCTGTCGGACTCGGCGATTGAACTCGCCCTGAACAATACCTGGCGGCCGACATTGGCCGTGACCGGCGCGGCCGGCCTGCCGGCGCTCGAGAATGCCGGCAACGTGCTGCTGCCGCGCCTGGAACTGAAGCTGTCGTTTCGACTGCCGCCGACCAGCGACGCGGCTATCGCCGCGAGCGCCGTCAAACGCGTGCTTGAATCGGACCCACCCTACGACGCCCATGTCGAGTTCGACGTGGACTCGTCGCTTGCCGGATGGGACGCGCCACCAGTCGCTGCATGGCTCGAGCAATCAATGCAGGAAGCGTCACAGGCGACCTTTGGCGGTGATGCCATGTACAAGGGCACCGGCGGCAGCATCCCGTTCATCGGCATGCTGGGCGAGCGTTTCCCCAAGACCCAGTTCCTGGTGACCGGCGTGCTGGGTCCGCACGCCAATGCGCATGGCCCCAATGAATTTCTGCACCTGGCCTGCGCACAGAACCTGACAGTCTGCGTCGCAAAGGTCATCGCGGATCACGCCAGCCGCAGCGGCGGCTAGCGGCGCGCCAGCGGGCTCGGTTCCGCCTGTGCGACGACTTCGTCCCAGGCAGCGCGGTAGCGCTCCGCGGGGTGGGTGGTCGAACCGGATTCCGGCGGCGGGTACTCGGCTTCGAGCGATGCCAGACGCAGCACGCGTGGCGGACGGCCTTTGGGAAACTGCGCGCGTTCCGTGAACACGATGCGGCCATCCACCGGCACGTCTCCGGCCAGCGTGCGTACGGCCGCCACCCGGTCGTAAAGCGTTTCCAGCGGATTCAGGAAGGTCGAGCGCACCGTGCGGTTCATGACCGCCCATTCCCGCATGTGCTCGCCGCCGAACACGACGCCGTCGACATCGCGAAAATCCACGACCAGAAGCCCGCGTCCGGTTAGCAGCAGAAAATCGATGTGCAGGTGGCCACCGCTACCGTCGGGAATCAGCACATCGCGCAACAGCGCCAGCGAAGCCGCCTCAAACGCCTTGAATAGCGCGCGGCGGGCCCGATGCCGCCACCAGCGCCGCAGGCCCGCGCCGATGCCGAATCCGAGCAGCGCGAGCAACATCACGCCGACTACGACCTGCACCACGAGATTTTCGGTGCTCATGATGGGGTGAGCTGCTGGCGCAAGGCATGCAGGTCGGCAGCGATTTCGGTACGCCGCAAGGGCCGCTCGAGCAACTGTGCGAGCGCCGGCGGCGGCGTCAGGTTCCGGCCGATGAGCGGTTCGACGACCTCCGCAAACTTCGCCGGATGCGCCGTTGCGACCACAACCCAGTGCAGCCGCCCGCGCTCGGCGGCCGGCAAACGGTGCCAGGCTTCTGCCGCAACGGCGGTATGCGGACAGGGCACCCATCCGGATCGCTGATGCTCGACACGGATTCGGTTGCGGGTTGCCTGGTCGTCAATGGACAGCGCAGCAAGGCGCGAAGTCATGATCGATCGCTCCGGATACAAGTCGCGCAGCCGCTCCATGTTGCTTGGGTCACCGACGTCCATTGCATTCGAAATGGTAGCGATCGAAGCACGCGGCCGCCATTGCCCGCTCTCAAAATAGTCCGGCACCGTGCAATTCGCATTATGTGCAAGCACGATTCCATCAATCGGCAGACCCATTTCGCGTGCCCAGATGCACGCCAGCGCATGGCCGAGATTGCCGGACGGGATGATGAAACCTGCCTTGCGGCCGCTGACCGCCTGCACCTGCAGGCTGGCCGCAGCGAATGACACCAGCTGCGGCAGCAGCCGGCCGATGTTGATGCTGTTGGCCGACGACAACGCCAACGATTCCCGCAGTGCGGCGTCCCCGAACATCTGCTTTGCAAGGCGCTGGCAATCGTCGAAGCTGCCGCGCACCGAGAATGTCGTGACATTGTCATCCCAGCAGCAAAGTTGACGTTCCTGGAGCGGCGCGACCCGACCGGCTGGATACAACAGCACCACGCGGAAACCGGGCCGCCGGTGAAATGCCGCGGCAACCGCACCACCGGTATCGCCCGAGGTCGCAACCACGATGGTCAATGGCCGGGGATCGGCGCGCTGCATGCGCACCAGGGATGCGGCCAGGAATCGCGCACCGAAATCCTTGAATGCGGCAGTCGGACCGTGAAACAGTTCGAGCACCGAAAGCGGCCCGCCGACGATGCCAATAGGGGTCAGCGGAACCGGGAAATTGAAGGCGTCTGCGGCGATCTCCGCAATCCGGTTCTCGAGCGGGTCGCCGGCAAAAAATGGCGCCAGCAACGGCGCCGCGACTTCACGAATGTCGGTCAGGCCCGCAAGCGCCCCCGGCTCCGCGACCGGCAACTGAACCGGCACATACAAGCCACCGTCCGGCGCGAGGCCTTCCTGCATGGCCTCGGATAAAGAAATCTGGCGGCCTTTGTCGCGGGTGCTGCGGTACTTCACCTGCGCTCCGTGATCATTGCGCCGTTACCACCGATCGGCGCGATCCAACTGTCGCATTCCAGGCCCTGGGTCCTGAACACCGCACTCATCGCCACCCGCGCCGCCTCCGCGTCCTGGCCATCGCACCACGCGAACACACTGGGTCCGGCGCCGGAGATCGAGCAACCGAGCGCCTTGGCAGCGATGGCCGCCCGTTTGACCGCCGCGAACCCCGGAATCAGCCGGGCGCGCTGCGGCTCGATGACCAGGTCTTCAAGACAGCCGCGGATCAGTTCGACATTGTTCGTGTAGCAACCCGCCAGGAAGCCCGCCAGATTTGCCGACTGCCGCACCAGGTCGTCCAATGCCACGACATCGCGCAGCATGCCGCGCGCCTCGCGGGTCGAAATGAATAGCCGTGGATGTACCAGTACGCAGCGGATTGATGACGGCACCGGTATCAGCATGCAACGCGGCGGGTCTTCGCCAATCGTCAACACCAGGCCGCCGAACAGTGACGCGGCGACATTGTCGGCGTGCCGCGAGCCGCTTGCGACGGCCTCGCCTTCGATTGCATGCGTCAGCAATGCGGATCGAGGCAGCGGTTCGTCCAGCAACTCGTTAGCGGCAACCACGGCCGCCACGGCGGAAGCCGCCGAGCCGCCGAGCCCCGAGCCGAGTGGAATGCCCTTCCTGATCGCGAGTTCGACTCCCCACGCCAGCGTGCGGCCCGCGAGCAGCGACTGCACGGCGCGGCCGGCCGTATTCAACGCGGGCTCACGCGGCAGCTCGCCGGTGATCTCGATGATGCGTACCCCCGTGGTCGCACTCCGGGTCGCCGTGACGTGATCACCGATCACCGACAGGGCATGACCGAGGATGTCGAATCCGACCGCGACATTTCCGACGCTGGCCGGTGCGAACGCAGTAACGGTATTGCTGGTCATGGCAACTACTGGAGCTTCGCGCCGAGATACGCGGCGAGCCGCAACAAATCGCCAAACACGCCACCGGCGGTGACCGCGGGGCCGGCACCGGGTCCCTGCACCACCAGTGGATTATCGTGGTAGCGGTCGGTGACAAAACGCACGATGTTGTCGGTCAGCGCCATGTTGGCAAAGGCGTGATTCGCGTCAATAGCCTCGACCGCAACGGTTGCGCGGCCCGCGGCGGTCAAGCGCCCGACGTAGCGCAGTAACCGGCCTGCACGCCGTGCAGCAGTCAGGCGCTCGCTGATGCGCCCATCGAATTCGGGCAATCGATCGAGGAACTCAGCAACCTCGCAGGACCGCAACTCCGGCGGGACCAGACTTTCGACCTCAACCGCTGCCAATTCCAGGGACATTCCCAGCTCACGGCCGAGAATCACGAGCTTGCGCGCAACATCGATGCCGGAAAGATCGTCGCGCGGGTCCGGTTCCGTGAAGCCAAGCGCCTTCGCTTCCCGGACGATGTCCGAGAACGGCACGCTGCCGTCAAAAACATTGAACAGATAAGCCAGCGTGCCAGAAAAGATGCCCTCGATCAGCTGGATCCCGTCGCCGGTGTCGCGCAAATCGCGCAGTGTCATGATGATCGGCAGCGCTGCGCCGACCGTCGCTTCGTACAGGTAATGCGTGCCAGAACTACGCCTCGCCTGTTGCATCCGCCGGAACTCCGGCAGGCCGGCACTATTGGCCTTCTTGTTGGGCGTGACAATGTGCAGGCCCGCTTCAAACCAGGCAGCGTAGTGCCCGGCCACGCCGGCATCCGCCGTGCAATCGATCATCACGCGATGCGGAACGTGGGTTGCAGCAATGTGCGCGACAAAGCGCCCGAGGTCGAGCGGCTGGCCGTCGCGGGCCAGTTGCTCGCGCCATTGTCCGAGGTCGATCGACCGCTCGGCAAGCAGCATGCTGCGTGAAGTCGCGATGCCGCGCACCCGCAGGTCCAGGTTGAATTCGTTCCTGAACCGGTCGGCTTGCGACGCGATCTGCTGCAGCAACGTCGAACCGACCGTGCCCGGTCCAATGAGCCCGATCGACAGGGTGTGCGGCGACAGGTAGAAGGCGGCGTGCACCGCGCGCAGCGCCTTGGGCGCATCAATCCGCGCGACGACCACCGAAATATTGCGTTCGGACGCACCCTGGGCGATGGCCCGCACATTGACACCGGCATTGCCGAGAGCACTGAAAAGCTGGCCGGCAATTCCGCGCAGACCTGCCATTCCGTCGCCGACCACGGCGATGATCGCGCATTCCGCCGTCGCTTCAATACTCTGGATCTGACCATCGCGCAATTCGGTCGCGAAGGCACGGCGCAGCGCCCGCATTGCGGTTTCGGCCTGGGCCGCCGGAATGGCGCAACAGATCGAGTGCTCTGAACTTCCCTGGGAGATGAGGATTACGGAAGCCGCCGCGTCGTGCAGCGCGCCGAACAGGCGGTGTGCCGTTCCCGGAACGCCGATCATGCCCGCACCCTCGACATTGATCAGCACGACGTCGTCGATGCTGGTGATGCCCTTGACGATCAGCTGCGATGCCGGGGTCGCGACAATCGAGGTGCCCGGTTTTTGCGGCGAAAAAGTGTTGCGGATCCGGATCGGTATGCCTTTGCCGATCGCCGGCGCCATGGTCTGCGGGTGAATAACCTTGGCGCCGAAATAGGCCAGTTCCATCGCCTCATCGTAGGAGAGCGAATCGATCACCTTCGCATCCGGGACTTGGCGTGGATCAGCGGACAGGACCCCGTCGACGTCGGTCCAGATCACGATCTCGGCTGCATCGAGTAGTGATGCAAAAATGGATGCGGAGAAATCGCTGCCGTTTCGGCCGAGCGTGGTCTGCAGGCCGCGGGTATTGGTGGCAACAAATCCGGGGATCACGATCGTATGGGCCGAGTCCGGGATGCAGCGCGCTGCATTGTCCCTTGACGGGCCCCACTGCACGCCCGGTCCAAGCGCCGTCCATTCGACCACGATAATCTCGCGTGCATCAACCCAACCGACACTGTCCCGGTGACCGCGCGCCGTCAGAAAAGCTGCGAACAATCGGCTCGACCAGAGTTCGCCGAGTCCGGACACGCGATCTTGCAGGTCGCGGCCCGCTGAGCGAACCAGCGCAACGGCTTGCAGCAGCCGACACAGGTCGGCCAGGTCCGCGTGCAGCGCGGCGACGTATCGGGCGCACAGGTCCGCACCCAGCAATTCGGTCGCGATCGATTCGTGCCGTCGGCCCAACTGCTCGAGCGAGGCCTCGCAGCCCACGGAATCGTTGGCCTCCGCCGTCGCAACCAGGCTGATCAGTTGATCGGTGACGCCCCGGCAGGCCGACAGAACCAGCGCCACGCGCGATGCGGCAAGTTCCTCAACAATCGCTGCGACACGCCGAAAGCAATCGGCATCGGCCAGACTCGAGCCGCCAAATTTATGCACAATCCACGGTTCTGGCGGCATCCCCAAAGAGATTCCTCACTAGGCCCCAACGCTCTGTATGCACCGCAAAAAACTCTCGGCAATTTAGCCGTGCACACACCGCAAACGCAAGCAAATCCGACGCTTGCGCGCGTTCACCGATGGCGGGATCTGGCCCTAGCTGCGCTGCGAATGCCAGCGGCGCAACAGCCGTGCGCCGCCGGGCAAGCGCAGCAGCCACAGCAGCACGCGCACCGCTATCCGATCGATGGCCTTGAGCGCAAATTCACGGTGCAATGGACTGAATAGCGCCGGTTGCTCTTCAAGGCAATCGACCGCCGCAGCCTGGAAATCGAATACGCCTTCGGCGCAAGTCAGTCGCCACGTGTTCTCGACCGCGCCGTCCGGCACCAATGCCGGGGCGTTGAGCCTGGGTGGCAGCTCGGGACCGCGATAGCCGGCGATCACCCAGGATTGATCGCCATGATCAGTCTGCCGGCGCAGAATCAAGCGGTTTCCAGGGCCGTTGCGCTGGATGACACGAAATACATTGACTGCAGTGCTTACCGGCATCGGCAAACTATAGTCGGCGTGGGCCGCAGTAACCACCCGCGTGGCGTTGCGGCATGATGCGCGTCATGACGTTGCGTTCAGCGCTTGCCGAATTGCTGGCCTGTCCGGCCTGTGGCACGCGCCTCACCGGTGCAGCCTGTCTGTCCTGCCGCATTGATTTTCCATCGCTCGCCGGTATCCCCTGGCTGATGCCGGATCCGCGCGCGGCCTTGATCGAATGGCGCGGCCGTTTGCATCACCTGCTGACGCACTATGCGGCCGAGGCCGGTCGTCAGCGCGCGGCACTCACTGAGGCCGCTTCCGGCAGCCCGACCCACAGACGCCTGGTCCACGTCGCGGCAGCACTCGATGACCAGGCCACGCGCATTCGTGAACTGATGCAACCGCTCGGTCTTGAACGGCGCAGCGAAGCCCATGCGGTGCATGTCGCGCTCGGCACCGAACTGCCGCTGCACCAGGGCCTGTCGAGCTATTACACGAATCTGCATCGCGACTGGTGTTGGGGCGAAATAGAAAATCGCGCCAGCCTCGATGCGGTGATCGCGAGTCTGCCGGCCGGTCAGCCGCCGGCGCGCATCCTGGTGCTGGGCGCAGGTGCCGCCCGCCTCGCCTATGACCTCCACACCGCCATCCGGCCCAAGCTGACCGTCGCACTCGATTTCAATCCACTGTTCCTGCTCGCCGCGGCTCGCATCCTGGGTGGCTCCGCGTTGGAACTGTACGAGTTTCCGATCGCGCCCCGAACGATCGAAGCTCACGCCGTGCTACAACGCCTTGCCGCTCCGCAAGCCGCTCCACCGGGTCTTGAACTGGTGCTCGCCGACGGGTCATCCCCGCCCTTCCTCCCAGCCAGCTTCGATCTGGTCCTGACGCCCTGGTTTCTCGATGTGGCAGGCGAGCCCATTCACCGCGTATTGCATCGGATCAATGGCCTGCTGGTGCCAGGCGGACTCTGGGTCAACCATGGATCACTGGCATTCGTCGATGCATTGCCGAGTCATGCGCTCAGTCTCGAGGAACTGCTGGACTTGCTGCCGGCACAGGGTTTCGCGCCTGCGGTGGCACAGGAATCCAAAGTGCCGTATCTGTGCTCACCGGCCAGCCGGCATGCACGCCAGGAAACAGTCATTACATTTTGCACGCGCAAGGAACGCGACGCGGGCCCGATGGCGCCCGGCCGCGTGGTGCCGGAATGGCTCGAGCGCAGCGACCTGCCGGTACCGTTGCTGCCGCAATTTCGCGGCCAGGCATTATCGACACGCGTCTATGCATTTCTGCTGGCCATGATCGATGGCGACCGCACCATCCGCGACATGGCCCGACTGATGGAGCAGCAGCAACTGATGACCGCCGAGGATGCGGAGCCTTCCATCCGGCGTTTCCTGGCGCGCGCACTGGAACAGGCAGAGCCGCGGATCTAGCCAGCCTGAAGCCGTTTATCGAGGACCGCCTGGTGAGCGCCACGGAGGAACAGATCCGGGTCGGCTCGCGCGGCCGGCTATTGCTGCGTAATATTGCGATGTGCTTCGACGCCTACAACCACACGGCAGCCCCATCGCCAACGACGGCGACGAATTCCGCTTCTGTTCGACTTGTGCATTCTCGCAAGCCTGCCTCGCGGAAGGCATGGACAAGAGCTCGCTGCGGGACCTGCAAGTCCTGATCGAGCATGTCGGACCGCTGCAGGCGGGCGTGCACCTGTTCCGGGAAGGCGAGTCGTTCGAGGCGATTGCCGCAGTGCGCGAAGGGACGGTCAAGACCTATGTCGTTGACCGCGAGGGCCGCGAGCAGGTGCTCGGATTCCACTTTCCGGGCGAGATCATCGGCCTCAGTGCGATCGACAACGACCGCTACCCATGCAACGCGGTCGCGCTGGACCCGGTGACGCTGTGCCGCTTTTCATTCGCAGGAATCAGCAGTCTTGCCGCACGACTGCCCGGGTTGCAGAGGCAGCTGTTCCGGTTGATGAGCCGCGACATCGGCCGCGCATCGCTGCTGGCCGGCGATCATTCCGCGGACCAAAGAGTGGCGGCATTCCTGATCCTGCTTTCGCAACGGCTTATCGCCGTAGGGATGTCGGGGTCGCGACTGCGCCTCACGATGCCGCGCACCGACATTGCCAATTATCTGCGTCTCGCGCCTGAGACCGTCAGCCGCGTGCTGCGGCGCCTGCAGGACGAAGGCATGATCCACGTGCGACGGCGCGAACTGGAATTGACCGATCACGAGCGCGTGGAGACCCTCGCTGCTTCAATCTTACGCAACTGAGATCAAGCTGGCGCATGTTGCGACCGTCCTGCTGAGCGGCGGGTTGTTTTTTCTGCGCGGCGTCCTGGTGCAAGCGGGTCATTCCGCTCGCGCCTTGTCGGTGCCACTGCGCTACGCCAGCTACTCGATCGACTCGGCATTGCTGATCGCGGCATTGCTGCTGCTGACGATGCTGCCGGCAGCCGCCTACGCCAATGGCTGGCTGCTTGCAAAACTGCTGCTGCTGCCGATTTATGTGGCGCTGGGCTGGATGGCGCTGCACAAGGCACAAGTGCCACGCACCCGATTCTGCTTCTTTGCAGGCGCGGTGCTGACCTATGTATTCATGCTGTCCATCGCGCGCGCACATCATCCACTCGGGTTGTTGCGGTGGTGGATCGGCAACTGAAGCATGCGATGGTGGGCCGTGGTGCCACCGTGCAAGGATGTGCAGCGGATCAATCCGCTGTCATGACGGGCTGTCTGATCGGATATCTCGATCTACGAGTGCCCGAGAGTTCTCCGGCCGGCACGCATCCACAACTTCAGGCACTGGCGTTGCGCTGCGAATCACGGGACGAATTCATAAAGTCTCGCATCAGCCCGGATGAGACGATGCCTGCGAAGGGGACGTGATCAACCGGTTCCAGGATTCGCAGCTGGCAGGACGAATCAGTTCAC
>JANNTO010000367.1:0-7966 GCA_031403675.1 Gammaproteobacteria bacterium
ACTGAACCGGTGGCTCTCGAGCGCGCGATTGCGCGCGGGCAGCATCTCGTCAAGAGTCGCGTTGGATGCCATGGATGTCACGGCGCCGATCTCGGTGGCGGCGTCATCGTCGATGTCGCCATCGTCGGGCGTTGGGTCGCACCCAATATTACGACCGGCGAAGGCAGTGTCACTCGCGACTACACAGCGTCCGATTGGGATCGTGCGGTCCGACACGGCCTGCGCCGGGGCGGGCGCACTTCATCAATGCCGTCAGTCGATTTTGTCAACCTCTCCGATCACGAGCTGTCGGACATCGTCGCTTACATCAGAAGTCTGCCGCCTGTCGATCGGGATCTGGGACCCGTCAAGTTTGGACCGGTGTTTACGCTGATGCTGGCGTTCGATTCCAGCACCCTGTCGGCATTCAGCATCGACCATGCGAAGGCACATGTCGTTGCCCCGCCGGCTGCTGCGCCCACCGCGGAATTCGGCGAGCATATCGTGCAGGTATGCCGTGGATGTCACGGCGCGCGATTGTCGGGCGGCAAACTTCAAGGCGATCCGAACATGCCGATCGTGGCGAATCTGACGCCGCACGAGACCGGCCTCAGGGACTGGACGGAAGGGGATTTCATCCGCGCCATGCGCGAAGGCAAGCGCAAGGACGGCACTGCGATTTCCGGGTTCATGCCCTGGAAAGCGTACTCACAGATGGGTGATGCGGAGTTGCGCGCGATCTACGCGTATTTGCGGACGGTGCCGGCCGTGGAGAAGGGCAATCGTTAGCGCGGCGGCCGGATCGGGAGTTCCCAGGTCACGATCGATTTGATACCACGGCCGTTCTGCTTCATTGGTGTGAACTCGAGCATCTTCATCATGCACGCGCCTGCCTCGTCGAGGCGTCGGTCACCCGTGCCCTTGACGACCTTCGGATTGCTCACTTTCCCGTTGGTTGCGACATTGAAGCGGTAGTGAGCGGAGGTCATGGTCAAGAGGTCCGAGGGATAGCAGGCCCGATAGGCCGCTTCAAGCTCTGCCGCGGTGGAGCGCAGTTCTGAAGAACTGAGTTCGCCAGAATCATTTGTGATGACCAGCGGCAAAGTTGCCTGCGCCTCCACCGGCACTCCATCCAGCGTGCCCGGGTAGAAAGTGAGGTGCCTCAATATGCAGTCTGCGATCTTTTCGTGCCAGAATTCACTGCCGGGCGGCAGGATCAAATCACGCGCCGAACCATCCGGCAGAACGGTAATCGATACGACGAAACGGCTCAATTGCCCTGGTTTAATGTTCGTCGGAATACAACCAATCAGGGATCCGGCTTTGCTCAACAACCGCGGTGGAGTGATGAGCGGGCCTACGTTTTCTATGGCGACACCGGCCGATGAATCCGGGCCACGCGCACGAAATGTGATCGTCAGAGATGCTTGTCCCTCGATCGGATTGCCATTACGGCTCGCAGGCGAGAACCGAAACTGTTTGATTGCGCAGCCCGATAGTTCTTTCATCCATTCGGGCGAGCCTTCGGGCAACGTGAGCTCTTTGAGCGTGCCGTCCGGCGCGATCGTCAGCTTGACGCTCGGCTCATCGCCCTTGGCGAGGTTGCCAGCGGTCGCCAAATAACATTCATCGAGACTGTCAGGACGTTGAACGATGCTGAGCGGCGTGAATACAGGAGGGTCGTTCTTATCCGCGAGCGCGGCCTGAAGCATGAGTGCCGCTGCGAAGGCGATGCCGCTGCGCAAGAACCTGCGATTCATGTCTTGCACGCGTTCCTCACGGCCCGTTCCATGTCCACTGCCCGCCAAAGGTACCACCAGGCCGTGGTCCGGTAGAGGGCCCAGCGCTTACCGAATCTGGCCAGAATATGCGGTTTTGGCAGGCGCCATCCAGTTCGACGATCGGGTCAGGCAATTCGGCTGTCCCACTCGCATGCACGGAAAGGCCGACAGTAAATGCGAACACTGCCAGCACTGCGGAACAACGTTTCGCCGCCTGCGCTCGGTCAATCATGCTGTCGTGCTAGTTCTCCATTGGTGAACCGCTCTTATCGCGGGGGTTGATCCGCACCATCACCTCAACCCCATCCACTTGCGCCGGTCTTCCTTCGATCAAGGGATTCGAATATCGTAATTCTTCCGCCACGCAGATTGCTGATCTATCAACATCTTTGAATCCGCTACTGACATTGGCCTACGGCGAGACAACGCGCCCGTTCGGCAAAACCGACATCCTAAGCTTGACCACGCCGCGATTACGTAGATCGGTCGGCACGCATTTATCGTGAGCGATAGCGGTTTCGTTTGCATCACTCAGTAGGTCCGGCGTACGCAGCATTTCGGTAATGCCAAATGACACTGCGCCAGTGTAGAGCCACAATGACATCGTGCCTGGAGCAGGCCTTCCATCGAAGGTTCCGGGAATGAAGTGCGCTTTCGAGACGATGCAACGAACTAGTGAATGAAACTTTGCGCTACGCCATGGATTGAATTTCATGTCAGTGACTTCACCCGTCTCTGAAATGTACAAATGAACAGCGAATCCTGTTCTCGGATTGGAATTTGGGTAACAGGACTCCAATTCGTGGCTCGTTGCCCGCCATTGCAGTACTGGCCCTTTGATTTCATGCACGTAAGCTCGGTATGCCTGGAGTGCCTGATTGAACTGGAAAACAACCTGTTCCGCGCGGGCCACGGCAGCGTCATTGCGATCCGCGCGAAGTTCCCGGAGCTTAGCAATCAGTGGCGGGCGCAACGCCGCTAGCTTTGCCTCAGCGTCGGCTAGGCATTTCGTGTATCCAGTAATCGCTGCGTCAAAGTCCAGCATAGTTGCCCTGGCCTTGAGCAGGGCGGCGTCCGACGCGGTCGCGCCATCAGGGATTTCAATCGTTTTCTCGGGTAGCGGGCAAGCCAGGTCTAGAGTCGCAGCAGCATCACTGAGATCCGCCGCCTGTACGGCACGAGCGTCCGCACTCAATTGCAGTAGACACAGGCCAAGGAAGCACGCGATGCTGGTCTCTCGCCGCTGCATTTGTCCTGCCTGAGCCGCCTGCTTCATCAGGTCTGAGTCTCCGCCTTTCAATGCGGATCGGGGAATCGCTATTTCAATCGGGTGCGATTCTGCTCCTCTTGCGTCGCCTGCTTTTTCTTTTCCCGATCGATATCCACCGCCCGCCAAAGGTACCACGAGGCCGTGGTCCGATAAGGCGCCCGGAGCTCGCCATACCGGGCAAGTGCCTTCGGCTTCGGCAGGGTCCGCTTGGCGTAGGCCATCTTGTAACCGAGCCGGATGCCGTAGTCGTCCACCGGCAACACGTCGGGCCGACCGAGCGTGAACATCAGGAACATCTCGACGGTCCAGCGGCCGACGCCGAGTTCCTCGACCAGCTGCACGATGAGAGTTTTGTTCCTCAAGCGCGCGGGAGCAGGAATTTCGCAACCGCGCCTCATTCGAGAAAGCGCGCTGCAACCACTATCGCCGGCCAGGCCATCGAGGCTTGCGGGACCCGTTGCGAGCCGCAGTTCGTGCATTCAGTCAGGTTTCGTCGATGGCGGCAGTTCGTCGATCCTCGGTGCGATTCGCAGATTCAATGTCACGCCTTCCATTCTCATTTTCTCGCCACCATAGCGACCCGGCTCGTAGTTTAGTTTGCGTGCAATGCATGACGCAGCCCGATCGATTGCATCAGATCCGCCGCTGATGACCGTGCGTACTCCTTCCACGCGGCCGGACCGGCCGACCGTCAGCACCAATCTCACGTCGCGCTCCTCACGCAATTCACCGGGAATGCATTGATCGAAGGCGGCATTGATGCTTTCCGATCGGCTGACAAGTACCGGCGATTGCGCCGGTGGACCGACCTTCATGCCAGTTCGATTGGAAGGCATGCTGACAGACACTGGCAACGAACCAGCCACCGCAATTCCGTCCAGCTTTGCCGGACTGAATTTTGCTATTGAAACGATGCATCGCATCGCACGCATGTTTCCGGAAGATGTGTCTGGGGGATACGAAATGCCGACGATCTCGCCGGCGGCGGAAATCCGCACGACAATCGTTTTGGGAAACAAAACGTAGGCGTCCTTCGAATGCCAGCGTGGCGGCGAGACGACCACGATTTTCCGACCACACTGTATGGCCGAACGTTCGAGCGGCAGCTTGCTCAGAACTGGCGGAACGAGTGCGCTGCTGCGATAGGCGAGTCGGGCTCGATTCGATAATCCGGCGATCTGCTCGCCTAGTTCGATTGCAGCCTCATGGCGCAGGATCGGCACGTCGCCGAGTGCAGTTGCATGATCCGGATCTCGTTCCGCCAACAATACTTCGGCACTGGCAAGACACAGAGCGTACGCTTCAAGCGCTGCATCGAAAGACAACACTGCAGATCGATTCGTCGCCAAGTCAACCAGGTTTTTAATCGTGGGATTGCGCAATTCACCCGATGGTTGCGGCGACGTGCAGATCCGATCCAACGCTGCCAGTGGTTCAAGTCCGTCCGTCCTGTCCGGGCTTATCACGAACCTAGGCGGCCCTGCGCTCGCAGTCAGGGATTCGTCGCCACCACCGATTGCAATTACCAACGTCAGCGGGCCGGGCTCGGCCATTCCGTCTCGAAGTGCGGCATCAAACGTCATTCTCCTCACCAGGCAGCGCACGATCGCCTGGTCGCTGGCGCCGAGTCCCAGCGGCGTGACGATCTCCAGGACCTCCCCAGACTCCGACAGATTCAAGTCCACGTTGATCGTCGTCATACGTCGATTGTTGCGGTTGCAGAACGCACGGTCGCGCGCGGTCGTCGGCTTTCGCAGCGCAGCGGGCTGGTAGCCGCGGTTGCGGAAAACCGCAAGTTGCACATTGAATGCCGCAGCCGCCTGCTCCGCCCGCTGGACCGCCGCGTTGTTGAGTTCCGTACGCTCCCTTGCAAGCGCTTGTGCCGACTCTGGAGAGAGTGTCGCCTGACGCAATTCGGCTTCAGCCAGGCAGAAGTTGTATGCGGTGATGGAAGCATCGAAATAGCGGACTGCGGCTTGTGCTTCCAGCATCTCAGCTTCGGTCGCAATTTGTCCGTCCGGAACCCCAGTCGCGAGCACCGGCATTTCGCAGCCCTGATTCAAAGTGTTCGCATCTGCATGAGCCGCACAAACTGCCGTGAACAGGGCCGCGAGGGCCACCAGCCCTCGGCGCAGCGACTGCACCAACGTCCTCACAAGAAAATGATCACCCATCGTCAGCCGACCTTGATCCGCCGCGCGGCGTGATCTTCACGATCATCGGCAGCATGCTCATTTCCGCCGGCAGGCCACCGACCTGTATCGGTTCGTAGCTGAGGGATTTCGCGATGCAAGTCGCCGCCAGGTCCACGGCGTCGACTCCACTGCTTATCACAGTTTTCACGCCGACGACCTTGCCCAACGGTCCAATCGTGAGATGAACGCCGACCTCGCCGCCGCGCTCCAGATCCGACGGAATGCAACGGTAACGGGCCGCAGCAATCTGTGAGTCACTGGTCTTCAGGACTGGTCGCTCGTCGCCCGTCGTCAGATGGCCGTGACTCTTGCCGAGCCTTAGCGGCATCGTGAATATGGCGGGTTGCGGAATTGTATCGAGGCTGGCGGGATCGAATGCGAATTTCCGGACGAGGCAGCGCACGACGATTTCCACGTCCCTCGCAATACCCGGAGGCAAGGCGATTGCCGTCATTTCACCCGTATCGGACAGACTGATTTCCACGTTGATCGTCGATTCGTACCGACGCAGCGGATCGCAGAATGCGCGGTCACTCTCGGTAGCCGCTCTCCGTATCACCGGTGATCTGTATCCGCGGCTCCGGAAGATCCTGAATTCAGCGTTGAAAGCCGCCACGAGTCTTTCGGCCCGTTCCACGGCGGCATTGTTGCGCTCGATCCGCGCAGCTCCAAGCGTTGTCGCGAGTTCAGGATCCCGCACCAACAAACGCGTCTGAGCAGCGATCAGGCAGTGCGTGTAGGCGGTGATTAAAGCGTCAAAGTGACGTACCGCAGCCTGCGCCGTCAACATCTCGGTCATGGTCGCGCGTGATCCGTCCGGGATCGCGATTTCATGATCCGGCAGTCGGCAGCCATCGTCCAGCGCTGCAGCCGGCTCCCTGACAGGCGGAGATTCTTGGCTCGCGTTTTCGGCGAACGCCGTGGTCATCGGCCCGATCGCAAGTATCACGGCCGCAGGCACGGCAAGATACGCGTGGCCATCGCTGCACTTGCCCATGGCCCGGAAGATACTACGACAATGGGTCACTCTCGGGTACCCCGAACTGCAGTCCATATTCCCCGCCCTGCAAGTTGCCACCAGCGGCTACGCCAAGTGGTGCGGCCGGCGCGCCGGCCAAGTTGGGGGAGTGCCGAACGAGGATAGCGTCTAGTCCAATTCGGCAGACTACTTGCGCTGTTCGCGCTCGAAATCCACCGCCCGCCAGAGGTACCACGAGGCCGTGGTCCGGTACGGCGCCCAGAGTTCGCCGTAGCGCGCGAGCACCTTTGGCTTCGGCAGCGTCCGCTTGCCGTAGGCCATTTTGTAGCCCATGCGAATGCCGTAATCATCCACCGGCAGTACATCGGGTCGGCCGAGTGTAAACATCAGGAACATCTCGACGGTCCAGCGGCCGACGCCGCGCGCCTCGGTGAGCTGCTCGATGATCGCCTCATTCTTCATGCGCGCCAGCGCGCGTCGTGGCGGGATCGAGCCGTCCAGCGTGCGGGCCGCAATGTCCTTGAGCGATGCGGTCTTGGCCCGCGAGAACCCGCAGCCCCGCAGCGCTTCGTCCGTGGTCTCGACCAGGCGCGCGGGCTCGGGAAAGCGGTCGCCGCCATACAGCGCAACGAAGCGGCCGAGGATGGTCTCCGCGGCCTTGCCGGTGAGCTGCTGATGCGCGACCGCACGCACCAGGGCCTCATACGGGCCACGGCCGCGTTCGGGCGCGTGCTGGTAGGGACCGGCGCGGCGGATGAGCTGCGCCATCACCGGGTCGACCCGGCGCAGGTGGCGCAGCGCGTCCGTCATCCGCGCTTCATTGAATCGAAGAACTCCGCGTTGGTCTTCGTGTCCTTCATCTTGTCGAGCAGGAACTCGACTGCAGCGAGCTCATCCATTGGATGCAGCAACTTGCGCAGGATCCACATCTTGGCCAGTTCGTCCTGGGCCGTGATCAGCTCTTCGCGGCGCGTACCGGAACGATTGATGTTGAATGCAGGGAACACGCGTTTTTCCGAAATCCGGCGATCGAGGTGGATTTCGCTGTTGCCGGTGCCTTTGAATTCTTCGTAAATCACATCGTCCATGCGCGAACCCGTGTCGATCAGCGCCGTCGCGATGATGGTCAGCGACCCGCCCTCCTCGACATTGCGCGCCGCGCCGAAGAAGCGCTTCGGCCGCTGCAGTGCATTTGCGTCCACGCCACCGGTCAGCACCTTGCCCGAGCTCGGCACCACGGTGTTGTAGGCGCGAGCAAGGCGCGTGATCGAATCGAGCAGGATCACCACATCACGCTTGTGTTCGACCAGCCGCTTGGCCTTCTCGATCACCATTTCCGCGACCTGCACGTGCCGGCTCGCCGGCTCGTCGAAGGTCGAGGCAACAACCTCGCCCTTCACGGTGCGCGACATCTCGGTTACTTCCTCAGGCCGCTCGTCGATCAGCAGCACGATCAGGTACAGGTCCGGATGATTCCAGGTGATGGAGGTCGCAATGTTCTGCAGCAGCATCGTCTTGCCGGCTTTCGGCGGCGAGATGATCAGGCCGCGCTGGCCCTTTCCGATTGGCGCCATCAGGTCGATCATTCGCGCCGTCAGGTCCTCAGTTGAACCGTTGCCGCGCTCGAGTTTGAGGCGCTTGGTCGGATGCAGCGGCGTCAGGTTCTCGAACAGGATCTTGTGTCGCGCGGATTCCGGCGTGTCGAAATTGATCTCGCCGACCTTGAGCAGCGCGAAATAACGCTCGCCGTCCTTCGGCGGGC
>JANNTO010000368.1:0-10783 GCA_031403675.1 Gammaproteobacteria bacterium
CACCGCTTCGCGTCACGCGACTGCCAATTTCGGCGAAACAAAGGAAGACCAGCGCTACCGCAATCGCACAGATCAAGTATGCAACGATTGCAGCCGAGCCGAGCTGTACCGCGATCAGGCCGGGCAGAACGAATATTCCGCCACCCAACACCATGTTGATGACGTTCAGTGTCAACGCGCGGACGCCGATCGCGCGAACCAGCCCCTCGTTCTGATCGCGGCTTGAATGGCTCATCCGGTTCCTTTTGGTCTTGGTACAAACACCGACACTGCCGGCAGAGTCGGGGTCTGCCAAACGAACAAGCTTGCGCTCAAGGAGGCCTCTCTGGGCCATCGGAAGCGCTCAGAACGTTTTACCCGTGTACACCTCGACCCCATCGAGCAGCGTCTGTAGAACGCGCGCCTCGTTGACTTGCTGAATCGGGATCTTGAAAAGGTCCCGGTCCAGCACGATCAGGTCGGCGCGCTTGCCGACTTCGATCGAGCCGGTGAGCGCATCGAGCCGCATGACGTGCGCCGCATTACGGGTGTACATCTCGAGCGCCGTCAGCAGGTCGATGTTTTCACCGGATCCCAATTGCGGACCATCGTCGGCAAACGGGCTCTTGCGAGTGACGGCCGTTTCGATCGCATCGAGCGGGTTCAGCGAAGAGACGTCCCAGTCACTGCCGCCGATGAGCAGCCCGCCGCTCCTGGCAATGCTTGCGACCGGATAGAAGCGATTGACCCGCTCCGCCCCGACCAGTCCGATTGCGACATCAATGTAGTCGTCCGGGTAACACCACAGGCACTGGAAGTCGGCCGCTACATTGAGTTCACCAAATCGCGGGATGTCTGCCTCATCAATCAACTGCAGGTGGACGATCTGGTGGCGATTGTCATTGGGACCGTTCACCTTGACCGCCTGCTGGTAGGCATCCAGGGCGGAGCGGATGGCGGCATCTCCAATCGCGTGCGTGTGAATCTGCAGACCCATCGCATCGAGCTTCTGAAACAGCACCGCCAGTTCGTTGGCAGCGTAGAAAGGCGGAAAATTGCTGCCGCCGGTGTAGGGCTGCAGCATGAATGAGGTCTTGGTTTCGATGACACCGTCGATATAGACCTTGACTGAATCCGTATTGAGATACTTGCCCCGATACATCCCGCGCTTGGCAACGAGTGGGTAGATTTCATCGCCGAATTTTCCGGCGTCCCATGCGATGGGCGAAAGTGAAGCCAGCACGCGGGCGGTGAGCGTTCCGGCCCGGTCGGCTTCGTGGTAAGCGATGAGGTGAGGCTCGGCCAGCCCCGGTTCGGTGTAGGCCGTGATGCCGAAACGGCGAACTTCGCCCAGCCCGGTTGCCACCGCTGCCGCGAGTTCGCCGCGGGACGGCTCCGGCAGATGGCGTGCCACGAGATCCATGGCCGCGTCCCTGAGCACGCCGACCGGCTCGCCGCTCCGCACATCGCGCTCGATGACGCCATGCTCCGGATCCGGTGTATGACGGTCGATGCCGGCGATCTGCAGCGCACGCGAGTTGACCCAGGCACTGTGGGAAAAGGAGTCAACAAAATAGGCGGGGCGGTCGGCAAATATTTCATCCAGCCATGCCATTGGCGGCAGACCATCCGCAAAGGCCGCCAGCGCCCACCGTGAACCCGTTATCCACTCGCCGGGGCCGGCGTCGCTGCTGGCGGCGCAACCCTGGAGTACTTTACGGATGCGCTCATGATTGCGTTCGTCCTCGAGATTGCAGCCCGCCTTGGCAAGACCGGCGGCGAGCACGTGGGCGTGACCGTCGTGAAAACCCGGCATCAGCATGCGTTGCTGCAGATCCGTGACCACGGTCCGCTCGTCGATGAATTTCTTGGCGTCCGATGACGAACCGACGAACACGATCACATTGCCGCGGATGGCGACGGCTTCGACCTTGCGCCGTTGCTCGTCAAAGGTATGCACAGCGCCGTTGACGAAGACGCGATCGGCAGCTGGCGAGGCGGTGCCGCCGCAGGCGGTTGCAAGCAGCGCCGCAAACACTGCGCACAGCGAAACGGGCAGCATCGGCGAAAAGCGTGAGCGCAGCATGCTCCAGCAATTTAGCGGATTTGTGACTCCAGGGGAATCACGGCGGCGTGCCCACGAGTGTGGCCAGTGTTTGTCAATGACGAGTACCATCCCACCATGAAACGCCGGCAACTGCTGCAACTCGGTGCGGGACTCTGTCTCAGTGCGATAGCTGGCGTGCGTCCGTGGGCGCGCCCGCGGAGCCACGTGATCGTGGTCGGCGGCGGCATCATCGGCGCCTCGATCTGTTACCAATTGTCGCGGCGCGGTGCGCAGGTCACGTTGCTGGAAAAAACCGGCCCGGCAGCCGGCGCCACGGGCAAGTCCTTTGCCTGGATCAATGCCAACTTCTCCAAACAGCCGCACCATTACCACCTGCTCAACCGGCTCGGCGTCCATGCCTTTCATAACCTGCATCAGGAAATCGGCGCCGAACTCCCGGTGCGCTGGGGCGGCACACTCGAATGGTACGGCGATGCGGAACGCAGCGAGGAATTGCGCCGTCTGGCACGCCAGCAGCAGCAATGGGGCTACCCGCTCCGGTTTATCGAAGGGGATGAATTTTCCCGCCTTGAACCGCGCGTAGCGCCGGGGAAAATACTGGCCGCGACATTCTCGGAACAGGAAGGCAGCGTGGACTCAGCCGAAGCCACCCGCGTGCTGCTGCGTCATGCCGAGGCCGCGGGCGCCGCAGTTCGTTTTCCTTGCGAAGTCACCGGCATTACGTTGGACGGCAACCTTGGCGTCACACTCGCGACCACGAGCGGCGAGTTCCGCGGCGATCGTCTGGTGCTGGCCTGCGGTGTCGGTACGCCAAGGCTCGCAGCGCTCGCGGGTGTCCGGGTACCGCTGACCCCTGCTCCGGGCATCGTCGTGCGAACCGCGCCGCAGCCGCAATTGGTACGGGGTGTACTCGCTACCGCGGATACACATTTTCACCAGCAGGCGGATGGCCGCTTCGTCATCGGCGACGATTTCAGCCCGCCGGGGACGGAGATTCACAAACTGCTCGCGCTCGAGCCGCAGGACTTTCCCGATCCGTCCTTTGCGGAGCTGCACGGCCAGCGCATCCGCGGACAGGCCGCGCGCCACCTGCCGCAACTGGCCACGGCACAGGTCGACCAGGTCTCGCTGTGCTGGCGCCCGCTTCCCATCGACGGCTTTCCAATTGTCGGCTCCGCCCCACGCGCACCACAGCTGTATCTCGCAGTCATGCACAGCGGCGTCACGCTCGGGCCGCTGATCGGCGAGCTGGCCGCAATGGAAATACTCGATGGCGTCGAGGTCGATCTGCTCGAATCCTATCGCCCCGCGCGGTTCTAGCGTTGGCTGATGCGCCAGTTCGCGGCTTCGTAGAACGGCGCCGCGGACGGTGGCAATAGCGGGCGGCCGATGATGTGATCCGCGAGTTTCTCGGCCAGCATGAGGGTCGGCGCATTCAGATTGCCGTTGGTGATCGACGGCATGATCGAGGAATCGACGACGCGCAGGCCCTCGACGCCGAACACGCGTGCCTCGCTGTCGACAACCGCGTTCGGATCGTCGGCGCTGCCCATCTTGCAGGTGCATGAGGGGTGGTAGGCGGTTTCCGCCTTGTCACGAATGAACGCGTCGATCGCCTCATCGCTCTCGACTCCGGCGCCAGGCTGTATTTCGCGGCCGCGGTAGCGATCGAAGGCGGGCTGTGCGAACAGCTCGCGCGTCAGGCGCACGCAGCAACGCATCTCGATCCGGTCTTCCTCATGACTCATGTAGTTGAACTGGATTCTCGGCTTCTCGAACGGATCCGCCGACGCGAGCCGTACCCAGCCGCGACTCTTCGAGTGCATCGGCCCGACGTGCGCCTGGAATCCATGCTCGCTGGCGAGCGAAGAACCGTCGTAGCTGATGGCTAGCGGCAGGAAGTGAAACTGAATGTCGGGGTAGCGAATTCCCGCACGACTGCGGATAAACCCACCGGTCTCGAAATGATTGGTCGCTCCGAGCCCATCCTTGAACAGCAACCAGCGCATTCCAATCAGCAGTTTCGCCAACGGGTTCATCGATGAGTACAGGCTGACCGGTTCGCGGCAGGCAACCTGGAAATAGAACTCGAGATGATCCTGCAGGTTCTCGCCGACCCCGGGCAGATCCTGGACGACTGCAATGCCATGCTCGGCGAGTTCCGCTCCGGGTCCCACGCCGGAGAGCTTCAGCAGTTGCGGCGAATTGATCGGCCCGCCGCAAACGATGATCTCGCGCCGCGCGTTCGCGACCCGCTGCACTGAGCCGCAACGATAGACGACCGCGCGCGCGCGGCGTCCTTCGAACTCGATCCGCATGGCCAGCGCCCGGGTGACGACCTTCAGATTCTGGCGGCGCAGCGCCGGACGCAGGTAAGCGTTCGCGGCGCTGGCGCGGATGCCGCCGTCGACCGTCATGTCCAGGCGGCCAAAGCCTTCCTGCTGATAACCATTGATGTCGGTGGTTTGCGGATACCCGGCCTGCCGCGCGGCCTCGAGCCATGCTGCGTGCAATGGGATCTTGATTGTGCCGTAGCAGGTTCCGAGCGGGCCGCGGTCGCCGCGATACTCATCGCCACCCGCGGCGCGGTGCTCCGCACGGCGAAAGTACGGCAGGACGTGTCGATAGCCCCAGCCGCGCGCGCCTTCGGCCTCCCAGCGCTCGAAATCGAAGGCGTTACCACGTACATAGACCAGGCCGTTGATGGACGAGGAGCCGCCCAGCACCTTGCCACGCGGCGTATGCATGCGGCGCCCGCCCAAATGCGGCTCCGGCTCTGTTTGATAGCGCCAGTTGTACTCGGACCGGTTCATCGGAATGGCGAGCGCCGACGGCATCTGGATGAATATCGACCGGTCGGAACCGCCCTGCTCGAGGACCAGCACCGTGTTTCTGCCGTCCTCGGTCAGGCGGTCGGCGAGCACGCAGCCGGCGGAGCCCGCGCCGACGATGATGTAGTCGAAAGTCCCCGCGTCGTCATGCTTCATCTGGCACGTCCTCGAGGCACGAGCCTAGCACGCAAAGGGAGGAGTCCTGCAGTGCGGGCCATCACCTCCGCTCCGTACTACGCACCCGATTGCAGGATCAGGTCCGCCGCCTTCTCCGCGACCATGATCGTCGCCGCGTTCGTGTTCCCCGACGTGACCGCAGGAAAGATGGACGCGTCGACCACGCGCAGCGCCTCGATGCCATGGACCTGCAACTGCGGATTCACGACCGCCGTGCGTCGATCGGGCCCCATGCCGCAGGTGCCGCAGGCATGAAAGACCGTGCCGGCACGCTCGCGGAAATCATCGAGCAGCTCCTGCGGTGCCTGGGCCTGCGGTCCGGGTTTCAGCTCGGCCTCAATTATCTCCGCCAACGGCCGTGCGTCGGCAATGCGGCGTAGCAGCTGCGCGCCTTCGAACACGTCCGCAACGTCGCGCTCGGTGGACAAGGAATTGGGGCGGATCGCCGGCGCCACACACGGATCCGGTGACACGATGGTGATCGAGCCGCGGCTGGTGGGGCGGCAACTATTGAAAGACATCAGAAATGCCGGATACGGGTCCGGACGCAGCAGCTTGCGCTCCATGCCGGTTGCGGTCGTGTAGCTGAGCGGGTTGAAATAGATTTGCATGTTGGGCCGCTCAAGCCCGGGGCGGCTCTGCGCAAAGGCGCCGGCCTGATTGACGCTCATGCCGAGCACGCCACGACGCATCAGCGCATATTGCAGCGCCGCCCGGATCCTGCCGCTGAGCGGATACAACTCGTCGTTGAGCGTCGGCACCCGCGACTTGAAGTAATAGGACACCGCCAGGTGGTCCTGCAATCCCTGACCTACGGCGGGTGCATTCAACACAACCGGAATTCCAAGTTCGCGCAGCAGCGTCTCGTCGCCGACTCCGGAGAGCTGCAACAACTGCGGCGAATTGACCGCACCGGCACAGAGCAGAACCTCCCGGCGCGCCCGCGCGACGCACGGCTTGCCGCCACGCAGGTATTCGACGCCGCTCGCGCGACGCCCGACAAAGTTCAAGCGCGTGACATGCGCGCGCGTAACGACCGTCAGGTTCGGGCGCCGCATCGCGGGCCGCAGGAAGGCGCTGGCCGCAGACACGCGCACGCCCTTGCGAATGGTCAGGTGCCAGATGCCTGCGCCGCCCATGACGGCACCGTTGAAATCAGGCGTGGACGGCATGCCTGCCTGTTCGCAACTCGAAACAAATCGATCGCACAGCGGGTGCATGGCATCGGAAAACTCGCCGACATGCATCGGTCCGCCCGCGCCGTGGTACTCGGAAGCACCCCAGACGTGATCCTCCGATCGCTTGAAGTAGGGCAGGACTTCCTGGTACGCCCAGCCCGGATTGCCGGCCGCCGACCAATCGTCGAAATCCCCGCGGTGGCCGCGCACGTAGACCATCGCGTTGATGGCACTTGAACCGCCGAGCACCTTGCCACGCGGCCAGTACGCCTGGCGGTTCGCGAGACCAGGATCTGGTTCCGCGAAATACTTCCAGTTGAATCGCGGGTCGGTGAAGGTCTTGCCGTAACCAATCGGCACCCGGATCCAGGGACTGCGATCCGAGCCACCCGCCTCCAGCAACAGTACCGAGTAGCGGCCATTGGCCGTGAGCCGGTTCGCGAGGACGCAGCCGGCGGAGCCTGCCCCCGCAATGATGTAATCAAACTCGAGCACAAGCGCCCTTATCGGCCGGCTGGTCAGGATCGAGGCTTAACTATACCGCCGGCTTCGACCCGCGACCGCGCGGAACCACTTCATATCCGCTGCCTTTGGGTTCATCGTCGATCATCTCGGCCGGAAAGCCTTCGCCCAGTACCGCCACCTGACAAGCTTCCTCGAGCCGCCGGATGATATTCGGTGAGAGCTCGCGCGGACCGTAGCGATGCGCACCATCCTTGAAAATATTCAGCACCAATGGCGACAACTCGAGCGGCACCTGGTGCTCGCGCGCGATCGAGTCGAACAAGCCGACGTCCTTGATGACGAGATCCATCGTAAAGCTGATGTCGCGGCTGCCGTTCAGGATGACCTGCGATTCGGTCTCGTGCACGAACGAATTTCCTGAGGAAATCCGGATGCCATCGTAGGTCATGTTCAAATCAAGCCCGACAACCTTGGCGACTGTCAATGCTTCCGCCAGCGCCACCAGATGCACCGTGCACAGGTAGTTGGTCAATACCTTGAGAATCGAGGCCGAACCCAGCGGGCCGGTATGCAGGATCCTGCGGCCAAGGATCGACAGAGTCGGCAGCACACGATCGAAAGCGGCCCGCGTCCCGCCGGCGAAAATCGAGATGTTGCCGGTCGCCGCCCGATGGCAGCCCCCCGATACGGGACAGTCCATTGCGGTCGCCCCGACCGCTTCGACCTTGGCGGCGAGACGTTTGATTTCGGCACTGTCGGTCGTGCTCATCTCGAGCCAGATTTTCCCTGGAGCCAGGCCGGCCAGAATCCCGTCCGGGCTTTCCATGACCATGGCTGACGCCGCCGGCGATGGCAGGCAGGTGATGATGATATCGGCGGCGACGGCCATGTCGCGCGGCGATGCCCCTCGCTGTGCGCCCTTGGCCACGAATGCCGCGACCAGATCCTCGTTCAGGTCGCGCACCGTCAGATCCACTCCATGGCGCAACAGATTGGCTGCGAGCTTGCCGCCAACGTTTCCGAGCCCGATGAACCCGATCCTTGTGTTCGTCACGTCCGTACCATCCCCTCGCTCGCTTGTCCCAGAGGCTAGCGGCATGTCATTGTAGGGAACAAGCAAGAAAAAATAGCCGGACAGGAAAAATTGTTGGCTTTGGAAATCTCGCGTGCAACCTGACGCGCAATCTGCCAACAATGCCGCCACCCTGAGGGGAACACGAGACCATGGCCACGAAAAATGACGCACTGCCGGTGACAGACAACACCGGTCCGGCAACCGTGCGCTGGTACGTGCTGATCGTCATGGTGCTCGTTTACACGCTCAGCATCGCGGATCGTTATGTGATCTCGACCGTGCTCGAGCCCATTCGGCTGGAGTTGCAGCTCACGGACTCGGGCATCGCGTTCCTCACCGGTGTGTCGCTGGCCTTGTTCTACGTGACCTTTGGATTTCCGATAGCGTGGCTGATCGATCGCGGCAACCGGCGCAAGATCATCGCGGTGTCGGTCATTCTGTGGTCGGCAATGACCACGTTCTGCGGGCTCGCGCAAAATTACTGGCAGTTGCTGTTTGCCCGCATCGGAGTCGGCATCGGCGAGGCCGGCGGAACCCCCGGCGCGAGTTCCATCATCTCGGATTATTTTCCGGTACACCGCCGCCCGATGGCGTTGACCGTGTTCTCACTGGGCGCGCCGATCGGTGCGTGGCTGGGCGCCGAAGTTGCCGGCGCAATTGCCGATCAGTACGGTTGGCGATCGGCATTTCTCGCCCTCGGTGTGCCGGGCGTCGTATTCGGACTGCTGGTCTTTTTCACCGTTCGTGAACCGCCGCGCGGACGCCTGGACGCGCTGGCACCCGGGTCCAAGACCGGAGCCTCGTTCACGGAATCGATGCGCTACCTGTGGACGCAGCGTTCCGCCGTGCACATCATGATCGCCAGTGCGCTGACCGCACTTTGGGGCTGGGGCCTGATCTGGTGGACACCCGCCTTCCTGATGCGCATGCACGGTCTCTCCGCGGGCGAAGCGGGTGCGGTTACCGGCCCGATCCACCTGGTCGCCGGATCCGCGGCGACGATCTTCACCGGCTGGCTGCTGGCGCGCCCGGCTTTTACGGATCCGCGGCGCATCGTCTGGCTGATGGGAGCCGGTGTCGGAGTCGCGACGGCAGTGTCATTCGCCATTTACTGGACGCATTCACTGCCGCTGGCGACCAACCTCTTCTGGATATTCATTCCCGCCATCTATTTCTATATTGGTCCGTGTTTCGGCCTGCTCAACAACCTGTGCGAGCCACGGATGCGCGCGCAGTTCTGCGCCGCCACGCTGTTCGTCGCCAATGTCGGCAATCTCATCATCGCGCCACAGATGGTCGGTTTCCTGAGCGATTGGTATGCGCCGAATAACGTCGCCAATGCCGAATCGTTGCGGTTTGCATTGCTGTGCCTCGTGCCGGTCGGGTTCTGGGCCACGTTTCACTACTTCTGGTCGGTGCGCCGCCTGATTCATGACCAGGAGCGTGCCACGGGCGTCAAGGTCCCCCAATGCAGTTGAGGAACCTGCAGCACTATGTTGGCGGCCACTTTGTGCCGCCGCTCGGCGCCGCTGCGACCCTTGAGGTAATCAACCCGGCCACGGAGCAAGCCGTCGCCCGGATCCTGATGGGGTCCGAGGCTGACGTCGACATCGCGGTGCGCAGCGCGCACCAGGCTCTTCCAGCCTATGCTGCAACCCCGCTCGCCGAACGCATCGAACTGCTGCGCCGCCTGCGTGCGGTTTTCGAGCGACGCTATTCTGAAATGGTCACGGCAATCACGACCGAGATGGGTGCGCCGCACGATCTTTCATCACGCTCCCAGGCGGCCTGTGGTCCGGCCCATATCGACGCGACCATCGAGGCGGCCCAGCAACTGGACTGGGAAATCAGGATTGGTACGACGTCGAACGTGGTCCACGAGCCGGTCGGAGTCTGCGGTCTGATTACTCCGTGGAACTGGCCCATCAACCAGATATTGGCGAAGGTCGCACCGGCGCTTGCCGCCGGCTGCACCATGGTCCTCAAACCCAGCGAGCAGGCCGCGCTGTCCGCAAACCTCATCGCCGAGTTCATCCATGAAGCGGCGCCACCGCCCGGCGTCTTTAACATGGTCCATGGCAGCGGACCGACTGTGGGACATGCTTTGAGTGTCCACCCGGACATCGACATGATGTCATTCACGGGCTCGACACAGGCTGGAATCAGCGTTGCGAAGAGTTCGGCTGATACTGTCAAGCGCGTCGCGCAGGAACTCGGCGGCAAGTCGGCGAACATCGTGTTCGCGGACGCGCCGCTCGATTCCGCCATCAGGCGCGGTGTGCTGCAGTGCTTCAACAACAGTGGCCAGTCGTGCAGCGCGCCGACCCGCATGCTCATCGAGGATTCGGTTTACGATCGGGCCGTCGACATCGCGATTGCGACCGCCAGGTCCATCAAGGTGGGCGATCCGGCCAAGCCAGGCGATCACCTGGGCCCGCTCGCGTTTCGCAAACAGTACGAGAAGGTGCAGAAATGCATCGCGGCGGGTATCGCCGAAGGCGCAGGTCTGCTGGTGGGCGGCCTCGGCAAGCCTGCGGGGTTCGAGACCGGGTTTTACGCGCAACCAACTCTGTTCGGCGAGGTCCACAATCGAATGACGATTGCCCGCCAGGAGATCTTCGGTCCCGTACTCTGTCTCATGCGGTTTTCGACACTGGATGAAGCAGTCGAGATCGCGAACGACTCGCCATTCGGTCTGGCTGCATACCTGCAGACCGCCGATCTCGACCAGGCTCGCGCCATCGCGCGCCGACTGCGCGCGGTCAGCGTCCACATCAATGAGGCGTCGCAGGGATATGCCGAACCCTTTGGCGGCTACAAGCAATCGGGCAACGGCCGGGAGTGCGGCGTCTATGGCCTGCGGGAGTTTCTCGAACTGAAGTCGATCAACGGTTTCTACGCATCCTGAGGACGGCCGGTCCATGAAGCTCAAAGACATCAAGACGTTTGTGGTCGGCAATCCGCCGCCGCACTACGGCGGCCGCTACTTCGTGTTTGTGAAACTGACGAC
>JANNTO010000369.1:0-2585 GCA_031403675.1 Gammaproteobacteria bacterium
GCGGCTGCGCGAGGCGGTCGGATCGCAGGCGGACCTGTTGTTTGGCACGCACGGGCAGATGACGGCGGCGGGTGCGATCCGCCTGGCCCGAAGACTCGAGCCTTACGATCCATTGTGGTTTGAAGAGCCCGTGCCGCCCGATGCTCCTGAGGAAATGGCCAAGGTCGCGCGTGCGACGACGATTCCCATCGCCGCCGGCGAGCGCCTCGCGACCAAGTACGACTTCGGCCGATTGCTGCGCGCCGGCTCCGCAGCAATCCTGCAGATGAACCTCGGGCGGGTGGGCGGCATTCTCGAGGCGAAAAAGATTGCCGCGATGGCAGAAGTCGACCACGTGCAGATTGCGCCGCATTTGTATTGCGGGCCGGTCGTGGGCGCCGCAAACATCCAGCTCGCCACCTGCAGTCCCAATTTCCTGATCCAGGAGAGCATCGAAACCTGGCAGGGTTTTCACGCGGCGATTCTGAAGAAGCCGATTCGCTGGTCGGAGGGCTACATCATTCCGCCGACCGAGCCTGGACTTGGCGTCGAGCTGAATGAAAACTACATCAAGGACTTCCCGTATCAGGGAACCCAGCTGCATCTCGACATGGCGGGCCAGCCGGTCAGCTGATCGCAGGTTGGTGCGTCACGGGTATTTCTTGTCGACCACGCCGCGGACCGGGTGGGTGTCGTAAACAAGCACAATGGACGCGATGCGCCCGGTGCCCGGATCGAAGTTGAATACGTCGGCGCAGTCGAACGACACCCGCGAGCCGTCTTTCAGCGACCAGTCGTAGTGGTAATACGCGACCGCCCGCAGATGGCCTTCGGCGCTGACCAGCACGTCATGCACGGCGAGCGTGGAGTCGCCCGATGCGCTGGCGACCTTGTCGATGAAATCGCGCACCGGCAGCCGACCCAGAAATGGCGACTCGACCCAGCCGTCTGGTATGAACAGAGAAGCTGCCTGGTCAGCGTCGCCCGCTTCAAGGGCCTGCAGATACTTGCGCACCGCTTGTTGCATGAGCCTCCGCTGAAGAGCTGGTAAATCTTCCCTAGTTGTACGCGGCGCCGAACCGGTAGGTTGCAGTCAGACCATAGATACGCGGCTTGCCGTACACGCCCGCGACGACGCCCGCGAACAGCGAGCTGTCAAATGCGTAGACGCGATACTCTTCCTCGAAAACATTGTTGACGTAGCCCGCGAGTTCCCAGCGCCCGTCCCCCGGCGCGTAGCCGATGCGTGCGTTGACGACCGTGTATGCTTTTTCCTCCTCGACCGGTGCGCATAACACCGTGAAGCAGAAATCGCCGGAATACTGCAGGTCGGTCTGCAGCGAGGCCATGCCGCCTCCCAGGGCGAATTCGTAGCGCGCCAGCGCGTTGCCGGAGAAACTCGGCGCCTGCGGCAGGTCGTGGTCCACGACGGTCGCCAGATCAGGCAACAGGATGTCCTTGACCTTGGTGTCCAGGAACGACGCGCCGACCTGCAGCGTAAGCCCATTGGTCGGACGCGAGTTCAGTTCCACCTCGAGTCCCTGGACTTCGGCGTCGAGATTGATGACCGACTGCACTACCCCGACTTGCGCGAAGGCCTGGTAGTCCTTGTAGTCGTAGTAGAAGACGCTGGCGTTGACGGTCGTGTTGCCGCCGAGGGATGCCTTGATGCCGGTCTCATAGGCATTCAGCACCTCGGGGTCAAACGATATGCCCTCCAGGAATGCGGCCTGGTTGGGATCGTAAGGCGTGCCGGTTGAAAACGTGTAGCCACCGCTCTTGCTGCCGCGGTTAAAGCTCAGGAACCAAAGCAGATCGTCGTTGGGCTTGTAGTCGATCTCCAGGCGGGCGGTGACATCGTCGAACGACGTTTTCGCGTCGCCAGGGGTTACCGAACTGCCTCCCGGGAATATTTCATTCTGGTTGAAGATGATGGTGACGGCCGGAGTCAGACCGGGAACCGCCGGAGCACTGCCGAAATAGGCGCCCTCGCGCGTATCGTGCCAATAACGCAGGCCGCCGATCAATTTCCAGCGTTCCGCAAGTTTCCACTCGTCCTGGATGAACACCGCATACGACTTGGTGCTCTGCGAGAACGCGACATCCGGGTCATAGCCATAAAATGGATCGGCGAACTTGCCGGTGTAGTCGCCATCCACGTCCATCCAGAAGACACCGCCGACCACCTCGTGGGCACCCAGTGACGCGGACAAGCGGATCTCCTGCGACAGCTGGTCCAGATCGCTGCCCTGGAAGAAGAACACACCCTCGTCGGGCGAGGAATCGCCGCCTTCGATATAGAACTTGTCCGAGGTCTGATAGTCGGTGATCGATACCAGATCCAGGCTGCCGAGTTTCGCATCGACGCGCAGCGTGCCACCGAAGATCTCGCGATCGACATAGGATTCCTGCGTCTCAGCAGTCTTCCAGGGATCGCCGCCGCGACTCGGGATGATGCTGTCATTGCGATAGCCACTGCCGGTTGCGCCGGGCGGCGAGCCCCAGAACGGGCAGGCCAGCGTCGCCGGCGTGAATTCGCCCTGGAATTGGGCGTTCGGGCAAGCCGGTTCGTGGGAGTAGAGACCGGCCTGGGTCTCCTTGTCCGC
>JANNTO010000370.1:0-2350 GCA_031403675.1 Gammaproteobacteria bacterium
GGTCGTGCTCGGGGTCGCACTCACGACGGAAGTTGGGGCCGCCACGGCTGCCTGAATCACGCCGGCGTCGCGGTCCCCCGAAGTCACGGTCCGATCATGGGCAGCGCATTCTGGAAGGCACTGGTTTTTGGTGTGGTCCTCGCCGGATCGATTGGACCGATCGCACTGCTGATATTCGGCACCGCGGCACGGCGTGGCCTCGTTGCTGGCTGCTTTGCAGGACTCGGTGCCGCGGCCGCGGACCTGGTCTATGCGTGGCTCGCGTTCTCGATCGGCGCGATGCTCCTGCCGTTGATCGCAGGATATGCGACTGAGGTTGAAGTCGGCTGCGCACTGCTCCTGATCGGTCTTGGCATCTCGATGCTGGTGCGGGGCCCGGGCCCTGACGGCGGCGCGCCGGCGCCGCAACCCGCCGCGCGCGCGCTGCTGCCGACCTTGCTGCTGACGCTGGTCAACCCGATGACGCTGGTGGTGTTCGCAGGCTTCGTGCCGCAGTTGCCGGTCGCCGGTTCGCTGCCGACCGCTGCCGCGCTCGCATTCGCACTGTTCGCGGGCAGTCTGCTGGTCCAGATCGCGCTTGCGAGCGCCGGCGCGGCACTCGGTGCGGTTCTGTCCGGGTCCGGGTGGCACCGGGTGATCCACCATGCGTCAGCGGCGGGAATTCTCGGGTTCGGACTGGCGGGGCTCCTGGCAGCGCTCTGAGGGCTTGATGGCATGGCCACGACGCCCGGCGTAATCTGCGGCCGAAGACGCCGCACAATCGAACTGCACTATCTGGTGATGGTCACCGCGCTGACGGCGGTACTGTGGATGCCGTACATCCTGAACCGGATCTCGGCTTCATGCAGCCCATGCGAATGCGGTCGAGAATCTCGTCGTGTTTGCGGCGCTGGTACTGGCCGCGCATCTGGCCGGCATCTCAAACGACGGTACGGTGTTCGCCAGTCAGGCCACGCTCGCGTGGCAGCTGCTCGCCTGACGCGCCCTCAGGCTTCGAAGAAGCCCATCTTCACGCCGGCCAGCGTGACCACGTCGTTGTCGTGCAGCCGGCGGGCCTGCGGCCCGATCGGCTGGCCATTGACCAGCGGGAAATCGCCGGGCTTGCTGCTTTCGACGTGCACGACGTAGTAACCGTCAGACCGACGGCTGATCGCAGCCACCTGCACGCCCGGGCGTCCGAGCGTGGTCAGGGTTTTCGCAAGCTCCAGTTCGCGACCGGCGAACTGGCCCGACAGGACTTGCAGCTTGGCAGGGCGCGACGGCGCGCCTTTCTCGCCGGCAGGTGCGCGCGTCGCTGCAGCCGGTGCCGTTGTCGACGGCGGTGCGATTGAATCCGCGGCCGCCTTGAGCCGGGCCTCGTTGACCTGGCCGGGCTGAATCACCAACGTGCGTTCGAATTCATCCTGCTCCGAGCTTTCGACCTGGCTGTCGACGAAACGCAGGTGGTGATGCCCGATGGTGATGACATCGCCGTGCGTCAGTGCATGCTTCTTGATCAGCTTGCCGTTGACGTAAGTGCCGTTCGTGCTGTTCAGGTCTTCGAGAAAAGAGTCGTTCAGGATATTGATAATCAGGCCGTGATGGCCACTGACGGCCGCGTTGTCGATGCGCACGTCGTTGTCCGGCAGGCGACCGACCGTATAGCGTTCCTTCGTCATGTTGTATTCGGCCAGGACCTGGCCATCCAGACTCAAGATAAGGCGCGCCATCGTCTCCCCCGCACTCAGTTATCCGAACCAGGCCAATATTCTGTCAAGTATGCCGCGCCGCGCGGGGAAAAGTTCGACCACCTGCGCCAGCACCACCGAGATGTTGTCCCTGCCACCGCTATCATTGGCCAACTGGACCAATTGTCTAGTGACTGTATCAAGATTACCGCCGAAAGTACTGATTGTTAAGTGAATATCCTCGTCCTCGACCATATCGGTCAGGCCGTCGGAACACAACACCAGCCAGTCCCCGGGCTCGACCGGCAGCTCGTGAACCTCGACTTCCACGGTCGGCTCCACGCCCAGCGCCCGGGTCACGTAATTCTTGTTGGTGGCGCGCTGCGCCTCTTCGGCCGAGTAGAAACCGCGGTCCACCAGTTCCTGCAGCAGCGAGTGATCCATCGTCAGCTGCTCGAACGTGTCCTTCCGCAGCCGGTACATGCGCGAGTCGCCGACGTGCGCGATGGCGATGCGATTGTTATGGAGCAGGGCGGCGACCACCGTCGTGCCCATGCCTTCGCACTGGGTCTGGGTCTTGGAGGTCTGGTGAATGATCTTGTTGGCGCGCGCGATTGCGTCCCGCAGGATGATGCTCGGACGGTGCAGGCCGGTGGCCTTGTCACTGCCGTCCAGTTCCTGCG
>JANNTO010000371.1:0-38396 GCA_031403675.1 Gammaproteobacteria bacterium
GCGATTGAAAAAGGCCTCGACCTGCCGCTCGACCCCGTCGAGCCGGAGAACGGCAAGAAGTCCGGCGGGCTGCGCAGCGGCTTCATCGGCTTGTTCGTCGGCATCGTGCTGTACTTCGCTTTGCGCGAAGTCGCCGGCACCGACGTGGCGCTGTTCGGCCTGATCCCGGCCGCAGTCGGTCTCGCGAATCTGCTGTTCTACTTCCTGGAAGCCCGCAAGCCGCACGGCAAGTAACCGATGCCGGTTCCTGTTTTCCTGCCTAGAGGTTGCCGCGCTCCCACGGTCCCCAGATTGCGACCGTGATGCCGGGCCGCTGGATATTCATGAATGCGAACTCTCCCGCGGGATCGAAACAGACCCCGGCCACTTCCTCGCCGCGGTAGTCACCCGGTGCGATCCGCTTGCCCGCTGCGCCGATTTGAGCGTGGGTCAGTGAAACAGCGTTCTTGGCGAACGTATACGAGTCGCCAGCGGCAGACAGCCCGAGCAGCCGCGTGCCCGGACCGTAGCCATCGATCACCGAATCGCCGTCCTCGCAGAGCAGGATGCCGCCGCGCGGGCTGACCGCGATGTTGTCGATGTTGTCGCCGACCTGCTGGGAGCCTGCGACGAAGACCGCGCGCAGGGTTTCCTTGCGCGGATCGTATTCCCACACGGCGCCATTGCCACGGCCGCGCCGCCCGAACAGGTCAACACCGGCGCTAGTATCGACGACGTAGATCTTGCCGCCGTGCTGGTCGACGCCCTCGCCGCGGCTCATACGCAACGCGCCGTTTGCCCAGGCCTGCCGGAACGGGCCGCTGACCTTAGCGGTGATTTCGAGCGTCGCGATGCCAGGATCGGCATCCGGATCCTCGATGTCCACCCATTCAATGTGATGCAGTTCGCCGACCGTAGGCGTACGCAGGTCCGCGCGTATGCGGCCAATCACGCGCGCCGCCTGCAATTGGCCACCGGCTTCGTAGCTGCCGGCCGTGCCACTGCGATCCTTTGGAATGAAACGATAGAACCCGACACTACGCAATGCGTCATCGTCTTCCGTCAGATACGCGATCCGCGTTTCCGGATCGATCGCGACGGCCTCATGCTGCATGCGTCCCATGTCCACGATTGGCCGGCCGGTCGTCTCGGCGGCATTGCGCCGCACTTCGAACACATAGCCGTGGCGCCGCCCGCCATGCGCGCTGTAGTCCTCGTACGATTCCTCGCAGCTGAGCCACGTGCCCCAGGGCGTCACGCCGCCCGAGCAGTTGTACACGGTACCGCTGAGCGATGGCTCGGCGCTGATCCAGCGGTGACCGCGAAATACCAGCGTCGTCGTTCCGCCGCCCGGCCCCTGTTGCCCGCTCTTCATGATCCCGGTGTCGTAACGCGCGGGCGCGACAAAGGGACTCTCGGTGTCGCGTTCGTGATTGCGCACCAGCGTGATTTCCCGTTTCGTCCCGCGGCCGTAGGCTGCGATCACCCCCATGCCATCGTGGGCATCCGGGGTCCGCTTGCCATTGGCCATCGGATCGCCGGACCACGAAAAACTTCGATACTTGAAACCCTCCGGCAGCAACAGCAGCGTCAGTCCGGTCTCAAGGTCGGCGACCGGACGCAACGGCCCATAGGGCCCGGCGATGCTTCGCGACTCGCGCGACGCCGCGATTGACTGGCGCGCGTGCAGCGCTGCGAGTACTGAAACGAATGAGGCGGACCCGGCGAGGAAATCGCGGCGGCTGACCCGTGAACTCATGCGGTCATTCTAGTGGGCGGTCTGACTGACGCATCCACCCGCATCCAGCGTATGCCGCTCAGAGAAGATGTGAAGCCTTTGTTTTCAACATGTTACGTGTGCGAGGCGACCCCCACCTTTGCCACTCACTCGGACCGGGCGTAGGATCGCGCAGCGGAACCGGCCAGCCGGGCCGCGTCTACAACAAGCTCAGGGGGATAAGAAGTGAATCCATTCAAGCTTTTGGGTTGGGCAGGCATCGCGATTGCGGTGGTCGGCGCCTTCGTGGAAATTCCGTACGCAGCGTTGCTGCTGGTGTTGATCGGCCTCGCTTCCGGCATCTCAGTCGCGACCGAAGACAGCACGCGCGTGATCGTCACGGCGCTCGCGCTGGCCTCGCTGTCCGGCGTGTTGATGAACATTCCGGAAGTCGGTTCATACCTGACGAAGATCTTCAGTGCGGGCGGCACGTTTGTGGCCGGCGCAGCACTGACGGTTATCTCGCGCAACGTCTGGAACCGTTTCAAGCCCTGAACGAAGTCCGCAGGACGCGGCTGACGAAGGCCCGCCGCAAGGCGGGCCTTTTTCTTTCAGGCGCGGATTGCAACCGGCAGGTCAGCGAGCTGCTGGTCCGCCGTCAACAGTCGAAGTGTTTCGGACTGGCATTGAGCCAACAGCAACCGGTCGAATGGATCCTCGTGTGAGGTCTCAACCCGTTCGATGGCGAGGGCGTGCCGCATGGTGACCGGCAAGCACTTGAATCCCGCCTCCTCAATCGCATCTTCCAGGGCCGCAAGCGGATAGGTCAGGCGGTGCTTGCCCACACGCACCTTGATCGCAAGTTCCCACGCACTGGCACTGCTGACCCAGCATTCATTGTCCGGATCCTCGAGCAGCGCCCTCGCCGCCGATGACAGGCGCGACCGATCGGCCAGCGCCCACAAAGCGATATGGGTATCGAGCAGCAGCTTCAAGGTTCGATCGCCCCGCCAAACAGTTCATTAATCTGCTGCCGGCTGAGTGGCTTCGAAACTTCATCCAGCAGGCGCTTCGGGAACTTGCCCTCAAGCGTTCCGAGCCGGACGCCGCGTCTACGGCCGAGACCGACCAGCTTCGCGACCGGCTTGCCGGCCCGAGCGAGCACGATGGTTTCACCGGATTCGACCGCTTCCACGAGCTTGGACAGCGTGGTTTTCGCTTCGTGGATATTGACCTGACGCATGGCTCACGACCTACTTAGCTAACTTAGCTAAGTATAGGCCATTCAGCCAGGCCCCGCAATGCAGGATTTATCGCGGGAGCACGTTGAAATGCAGCCTGGTGTCCTGATAGCGGTCGTCGCGCTTCGCCGCACCGGTTGCGACCAGCACGTAAAGAATGTTGAGCGCCTGCAGAGCGTCGCGCACGCCCGGGCCGCGTGACCGTGTGGCGAGCTGCTTTGCCGTCACGTCCTGCTTGCCCGCGTAGTTCTTGCGGATCCGTTCGACGGCAGGCCGGCTCACGAGGTTGAAATAGCCACTCGCCCGCTTGGTACGCGAGGCCGACATCACGACATAGGCCTTGCCGCTCTCGAACACGTAGTAGGTCTGCCGCTTGCCGGTCGCCTCGCCACAGAACTTCAGACCCTTGGCCAGACTGCGGATATTCATGGTGGATTCCTCCCCGAACTGAGCGGCCAATGGGTACAAAACTACGACCCGGCATCGCGGGTGTAAAGCGGCGAGATGCGGTAGGTGTCATTTGACCGTCAGACGGCATCCGCGACTAAGTAACCGGCACCCGGTACTATCGCGCCCACGGCATGAAGAAATTGCAGGGATTCGCCAGGGCCTGGAAGTCCGCAGGGCCGGTGCTGCAACGCATCCTGCTCTCTGCGCTGCCGCTGCTGTTCTTCGTCCTGCACGCCACCGGCATCCTGCCGCTGGAGTTCGTCCAGCGAATTGAAAACTACCTGTACGACGTACGCGTCGAGACCATGATGCCGCGGGTGGTCGATCCGCGCGTCGTCATCGTGGACATCGACGAAGCCAGCCTCATGGCCGAAGGCCAGTGGCCGTGGCCGCGTCAGAAGATCGCGGCGCTGAACGATGCGTTGTTCGACAATTACGGCATCCGCGCGCTCGGTTTCGACGTGCTGTTCGCCGAGCCGGAGCGGAATGCCGAACTGCGCCTGATCGACGAACTGGCGGCCGGACCACTGGCGGGCAACACCGAGCGACTGGTCCAGCTCGAAGCAATCCGGCACCGGCACGAAGGCGATCGCATTCTTGCGGAGTCGCTGATTGCGCGCGATATCGTGCTGGGCTACGTGTTCAAGCAGCACCCGGGCAGCTCCGAGCGCGCCGCATCGGGCGATCTGCCGGCCGGTATTTCCTTCGACGACGCCCGGATCGACGCGCACGGCTGGCTCCGCCCTGGCGGCTATGCCGCCAACCTGTCCGAACTGCAGCAATCCGCTGCCGCTGGCGGCTACTTCGACACGCCGCTGACCGATGACGACGGTGTCGTGCGCCGGGTGCCGCTGTTCCAGTATCACGACGGGCGGCTGTACGAATCACTCTCCTTTGCCCTCGCGCGCCTCGCCAAGGACTCGCCGCCCGTGCAGTTCGCGTTCGGAGCAGGTGAATCCGCGCGGCTTGCCTATGTGCAGGTCGGCGAAACGCGGGTGCCGGTCGATTCGCAGGGCGCGGTGCTGATTCCGTTCCGCGGTCCGCTCGGCAGCTTCCGCTACGTGTCGGCGACCGACGTATTGAACGGCAACGCACCGGCCAATGCGCTCGCCGGCGCCATCGTGCTCGTGGGCGCGAGCGCGCCGGGCCTGCAGGACGTGCGCGCGGTGCCGGTCGCCAAGGAATACATCGGCGTCGAGGCCCACGCGAACCTGGTGTCCGGACTGCTGGACGGCACGATCCCGTACCGCCCGCAGCGCTCGGCGCTCGCCGAGCTCGCGGCACTCATCATTGTTGCGCTGGCCACCGCACTGCTGCTGCCCAGGCTCGCGCCCCTGGCAGGATTCGCGCTGTTCCTGGGGCTGATTGCCGCGGCGATTGCCGTCAACCTGCTGCTCTGGGCCCGCTATGGCCTGGTCTTGCCGCTCGCCTCCCTGCTCGTCTTCACGGCGCTTGCGGCATTGTTGCAGCTCACCTGGGGTTACTTCACCGCCACCCGGCGACGGCAACGACTGTCGCGAATCTTCGGGCAATACGTCCCGACGGAAGTCGTCAACGAACTCGATTCGGGCGGCGCCGAGGTGTCGCTCGAGGGCGAGAGCCGGGAGATGTCCGTGCTGTTCTCCGACGTGCGCGGATTCACAACCATCTCGGAAGGTCTCGGCCCGCGCGAGCTGACGCAACTGATGAACGAGTTCCTGACCCCGATCACCGCCGCAATTCACCGGCATCGCGGCACGATCGACAAGTACATGGGCGATGCGGTGATGGCGTTCTGGGGCGCGCCGCTCGCCGATACGGACCATGCCCGCCATGCGGTCCTCGCGGCACGCGACATGGTTGCCGAGATGCAGGCGCTGAAACCGGTGTTCCAGCTACGCGGCTGGCCGGCGATCGAGATCGGCGTCGGCATCTCGAGCGGCGAGATGAATGTCGGCAACATGGGTTCAAAGTTCCGCGCCGCCTATACAGTGCTCGGCGACACTGTGAACCTCGGGTCGCGGCTTGAGGGCCTGACGAAGACCTACGGCGTCAACATCATCGTCAGCGAGCCCACGGCGAAGCTCGCGGGCGACCTGCCATTCCGGGAACTCGACCGCGTGCGCGTCAAGGGCAAGCAGGAGCCGGTGGCCATATTCGAGCCAATCGACGCCGCCGGACTGCACGCAGCCGGGCGTTTTTCAGAGGCCCTCGCCTGCTACCGGGCGCGCGACTGGGTTCGCGCCGAGACCATCGTCACGGAATTGGACGCGATGACGCCGCACGCGCTCTACATGCTCTACCTTGACCGCATCCGGCACTTCCGGACCAGCCCACCGCCACCGGAATGGGATGGCGTTTTCACCTTCGAAGTTAAATAATGCGTGCGGCCGGAGCGCGGCCATCCGGGGGAATCGTGAACCGAAACCTGATCCGCTGCATCGCTCTTTCATGCGTGCTGGCGCCGGCCATCGCCGCATCCGGGACGGCCGGCCCACTCACCTTCTTCGACGATGCGCGCCGCCTGATCCGGGAACATCGCGCCGCTGACGCCTACCAGCTGCTGGCGCAGCAGGAGCTCGCGCTCGCCGGCCAACCGGACTTCGACTATCTGTTCGGCGTCGCCGCACTCGACAGCGGCCGCACTGACGAGGCGATCGCCGCGTTGCAGCGCGTGCTGGCACAGGATCCGGAAGACGCGAGTGCGCGCCTCGAGCTCGGCCGAGCTTACTTCGAGTCCGGCAATCACGCGACGGCCCGGCGCCACTTCCAGACGCTGGTGGCACGTGATCCACCGGCAGCGATCGGCCGGCCGTCCATCGGCGCGATGGCCGAAGCCTACCTGCGCGCAATGGATGAGCCCGCGGCGCGTTCCTCCAGCTTGACCAGCGGCTTCGATTTCGGCACTGGCTACGACAGCAATGCCAACGCCTCGACCAGCGATCGCACCTTCCTCGGCGTTACGCTAAATCCGCACAACGTCGCGACCTCCTCCGCATTTGCGCAGCTGGCAGGCTGGCTCGATCACGCGCGTCCGGTCGGAGAGCGCAGCACGCTCGCGACCACGGCGCGCATCGGCCACCGCTGGAATCCAGACGCCGGCTTCGTGGATCAGACCATCGCGTCGCTTGATACGACCCTGCAGCTCGGCAACGGCCCGACGACTTTCAGCATTGGTGGCGGCGGCTACTACGGCCTGCTGGACGGCGAGTCGCATCGCTGGGGTGCGAATGTCGATCTCTCGCTCGCCCATCGCTTCGGCGACGGCTGGCGCGCGAGCGCCCTGCTGCGCGCCGGACAGCTGCGCTACGACAACGGGTTCCCGGGCCTGTCGGTGCTCGACATGGACCAGCTGCTCGGCGCGTTCTCGCTGCAGCGCGCAGGCTCGGTCGGCGATTTCGGCATGACGGTGTACGCCGGAACCGACGATCCGAGCAAGTCAGGTTCGGCCTTCGGCAACGACCGGCTGGGCGTTCAGCTGTACGCCGGATCGCGGACTGCCGCGGGCCACAGCCTGCAATTCCAGTTCGGCTGGCAGGAAATCGACTTCGACGATTCGGCCGGGTTCTTCCTCGGCACCGATCGTTCGGACGATGCCTGGTCCGCCGCGCTCGTGGGCGAGATCCGCGACTGGCCTGCGGCGGGTCTTGACCTGATGCCGAGGGTGAGCTGGCAAAACAATGACTCGAACATTTCGCTCTACCAATACGATCGCTTCGAGTTCGGATTGACGCTGCGACGCTCATTCCGCTAGTGAGGAACACCATGATAGCGAACCCATCATTCATCCGCGGTTGCGGTCACGCGCTCGCGCTGGCCAGCACGTTCGCATTCGTCACGCCAGCCTGGGGCGTGGCAGCCGGCAAGCTGCTGTTTGTGTCCGGGCCGGTGGCGCTCGAGCGCACGCCGCCGGTCGCACTCAAGCAGGGCGACCTGGTTTCGAGTGGTGACATCGTAGTCACCGGCGAGAAGGCGCGCGCCCAACTGCTGATGAACGACGGCGCGCGCATCGCATTGCGGGCGGGTTCGCGCTATCGCATCGACGAATTTGCGCTGCCCTCCGCGGTCGGCGCCCCGACGCAGGCGACGGCGACCCAAGCTGATGGCGTTGCGGTCTCGACACTGTTGAAAGGCGGCTTCCGCAGCTCGACCGGCGCGATCGGAAAAGACGGCACGGGCCGTTACGAAGTGCGGACACCGATCGGCACGCTCGGCATCCGCGGCACCGACTACACCGCGGTCTGGTGCGAAGGCGACTGCGCCGACGTGCCGGGATTGTCGCCGGCCAATGCGGCGCAGAATGGCATGTACCTCGCGACGCACGCGGGTTCCATCGTGTTCCGCTACGGCGGCCGCGAGCAGGTCGTCGACAGCGGACAGATCGTCTTCATCGCCGCCGCCGATGCGCTGCCCGAACCGCTTCAGAACCTGCCGGCCTGGATGAGCGAGGACGGCGCCGGGCCGCTCGTAACCGGTGCACAGGCGATGGATGCCGCCGGCAAACTCCAGGTCACGGTGCCCGATCTCTCGGATCGCCGCGACCCGCCGAAGGGCGAGACCGGGTCGAGCACCGCTGCGCCCGATCCGAAGAATCAGGGCAGCAATCAGGGCGTGCAGCGACCCATCACCGGAACCGCCGCCGGCCAGACCATCGACCTGACCAGTGGACGGGTGCCGCGCGGACCGAACGATCCGTCGCCCGGAACGCCGCAGGTGCCGGGACCACCCAGCAACTTGCCGCCGCCGACCAACGTTCCGCCGCCGCCGACTGGCACCAGCCCACCGCCCGGCGGCAACTGAGGGGCATGAACTCCGGGCATCACCGGATCGCGATCGTCGGCGCCGGTCCCGGTGGCCTGAGTGCAGCAGCCCACGCCGCGCAACTCGGCGTCGATCACATCCTGCTCGAAGCAAGCCCGGCGCACGCGCACACCATCCAGCGCTACCAGAAGGGCAAGCACGTCATGGCCGAACCGCCGGTGCTGCCGCTGCGCAGCGACCTGCCGTTCGAGGCCGGCACGCGCGAAACCGTGCTCGAACGCTGGGGCGCCGGTATCGCGTCGGTCGGCGTCAACCTGCGCTACGGCGCCGCGGTCGCTGCTATCGAATCGCTGGGCCCCGGGTTCCGGCTCGCGCTCAAGGATCGGAGCACCGTCACTGCCGACCAGGTGGTCTTCGCGATCGGCATGCAGGGCAACCTGCGGCAACTCGAGGTGCCGGGCGCCGACCTGCCTTGCGTCCAGTACCAGCTCGACGACCCGGAGGAGTATCGCGACGAGGTGATCGTCGTAGTCGGCGCCGGCGACGCCGCAATCGAAAACGCGTTAGCGCTCGCCGCGCAGAACGAAGTCGTCATCGTCAACCGCATCGACGAATTTGCGCGCGTCAAAGACGGCAACCTCAAGCTGATCACCAAATCGATCGAGAACGGACGCATCGGCTGCTTCTATCGCAGCAATGTCGCGGCAGTCGAGCGCGCCACCGGCAACGGCGGCGCACCCGCGCGTCCCTATGTGCTGGTGCTGGCGACCGCCGACGGCGAAGCGCGCATCGCCTGCGATCGCATCATCGCGCGCATCGGCGCGACTCCGCCGCGGCGCTTCGTCGAGTCTTGCGGCATCGCGTTTCCGGGTCCGGACGCGATGGCGCTGCCGACGCTCACCGATCGCTACGAATCGAGCGTCAAGGGCCTGTACGTGATCGGCGCACTGGGCGGCTACCCGCTGATCAAGCAGGCGATGAACCAGGGCTACGAGGTTGTCGAATACATCCTCGGCCGGGACGTGCATCCAGCCGATCATCCGCTGTTCGAGGACAAGTTCCGCACGCTGCCATTCGGCCTCGACGTAGACGCGACCCTGCACCTGATCCAGAGCCGTGTGGCGCTTTATCGCGAGATCAACCCGTTGCAGTTTCGCGAGTTCATGCTGGGCAGCGCCGTGCGGCGGCCGGAAGCGGGTTCGGTGGTGTTCCGCCGCAACGACTACACCGACACTTTCTTCGTCATCCTGGACGGCGAAATCGAGATCGAGCTCGGTGACGAGACGCCTTATCGCCTCAAGCTCGGCGCCGGGAATTTCTTCGGCGAGATGAGCCTGCTGTCCGGGCGGCGTCGGTCGGCCACCGCTTTCGCGGGCCAGGGCTGCGTGCTGATCGAATCGCCCCGGCGCGAGGTCCTGAAGCTGGTGAACTCGGTTGAGGCCGTGCGCCAGCACATCGACCGGCACTTTGTGATCCGCGCGATCCAGACTGCGTTCGCGCCGGATGCCTCGGATCAGGAACTGGCGGGTGTCGCAGAGCGCGCGCGTGTCAACGACTACAAACCGGGCACCGTGATTTTCGCCGAGGGTGCCGAGGCTGACACCCTGCATCTGATCAGGAGTGGGTCGGTCGCCGTGTCCCGCAACATCGGCGGCCGCGAGATCGTCACGTCCTATGTCGCAGCCGGCAACTATGTCGGCGAAATGGGCTTGATGGGACGCACGCGCCGCGCCGCGACGGTGCGCGCGAATGTCGCGACCGAGACCATCAGCCTCGGTGCCGAGGACTTCGACACCTTGCTCGCCCGCAATCCCGCGCTGCGCCAGAAAGTGCAGACGCTGGTCCGCAAGCGTCTGGCGGACAATGCGCGCATCGCCGCGCAGCCACACACCGGCGATATCGTGTCATTCCTGATGCAGCAGGGACTCGGTGAGGCAACCGACGTGCTGTTGATCGACGAGAGCCTGTGCATCGGATGCAACAATTGCGAACAGGCCTGCGCGGCAACCCATGACGGCACTTCGCGCCTCGACCGCGAGGCCGGCCCGACTTTTGCACGGCTGCACGTGCCGACTTCCTGCCGGCACTGCGAAGACCCGCATTGCATGACCGATTGCCCGCCCGATGCGATCCGCCGCGCGCCGAACGGCGAGGTCTACATCCGCGACAACTGCATCGGCTGCGGCAACTGCGAGAAGAACTGCCCCTATGGCGTGATCCAGATGGCGGCTGCCGGCGCGTCGCGCTCCGGCTTCCTGCCGTGGCTGAAGGCCGCGCTTGAAGCGGACGCCAAGCCGGGCCCGAAGAAAGCGGTCAAGTGCGACATGTGCAAGGACCTTCCCGGCGGACCGGCCTGCGTCCGCGCCTGTCCGACCGGCGCCGCGATCCGCGTCGGGCCGGAGGGATTCATGGATCTCGTGTCGCGCGTGGAGCGCTGACGACGATGCAGGAATCGCTCCTCGCTTATCGCCGGCTGCGTTACTTGTGGGTCGCGTCCGCGGTGGCGATGAGCGCCGTCATTGTCTATGCACTGCACCGCCCGTCAGAACCGCCGAACGGCGGCACCTGGCTCGGCTATACGCTCGGCGGTGCGGGCGCGGCGTTGATCCTCTGGCTCTCGGTCTTCGGCATGCGCAAACGCGCCTACAGCTCGCGGCTCGGCAGCGTCCAGGGCTGGCTGTCCGCGCATGTCTACCTCGGTGTCGCGCTGGTCGTCATCGCGACCTTGCACGCCGGCTTCCAGTTTGGCTGGAACGTGCACACACTTGCGTACCTGCTGACCTGCATCGTGGTCGCGAGCGGCATCGTTGGCGTGTGGTTCTACCTGCGCTACCCGGGTCTGATGAGCCGCAATCGCGCCGCGCAGACCGGCGAGCAGATGCTCGCGGAACTCACTGACCTCGATCGGCTGTGCGCACGCCAGGCTGCTGCGCTAGGCGGCGAATACCCGGAAGTCATCATGAGCGCCCGCGATCGCGCTGCGCTCGGCGGTGGCGCATTCGCACTGCTGGCGGGACGCGACCGTTCGCGGGTCGTGCTGCCGGCGGCACATCGCGGTGGCGCCGATCACGCGCATGCGCTGCCCAATCCCCAGCAGTCGCGCCTGCTCGACTGGCTCGGTCATCAGCTTGCGGAAAGCACCGACGGCGAACGCACCCGCCAGATCCACGAACTGATGACGCTCACTGGCGCGCGCCGCGGCCTGCTCGAACGCCTGCGCCGCGACGCACAGATCCGCGCCTGGCTGCAAGCCTGGCTCTACGTACACGTGCCGGCCACCTGCGCACTGCTGGCCGCGCTCATCGCCCATGTCATCGTCGTGTTCCTGTACTGGTAGCGGCCAATGCGGGTACTAATCTGTTTTCAGAGACGCAGCCAGGCCGGCGCAATCGAACGCAAGGAGCGGCTGTTCGATGGCGAAGCGGTCACCCTGGGCCGCTCCACCGATCAGGTGCTGCACCTGAAGGACCGCCGTGTTGCGCTGAAGCACGCGCGTATTGCACTCCGTTCCGGGCAGCCGGTGATCTCAAGCCGCGCCGCCGGCGGCATCGTTGTCAACGACATGCTGTGCCGCGAGGCAACTCTTAAGCCCGGCGATGAGATCCGCATCGGTGCCAATGTGCTGCGCATCCTCGAGCCGGCAGCGGGATTCGATCTCGCATTCAGTTTCGAGCTCGACTCCGGGGCTGCCGGCGAAGCGGCAACGCCCGAACCGTACCGGCTCTACCTCCGGGCGCTCGGACTGCGCAGGCGCACCTGGTCCTGGCTGTTGTTCGGTGTCACGCTGGCGCTTGCACTGCTGGTGCCGGCGGCCGGACTGCTGGATGAGGATCTGCAGGCCAAGTTGCGCACCGGCCCGCTGCCGGACGACTCGTTCTGGCTGAGCGGGCCGCTGTCGAGCGCACATCATAATGTGGGTGAGCGCTGCGAGACCTGCCATCAGCAGCCATTCGAACGGGTACGCAACGACGCCTGCGTGGACTGCCATGCGACCGTCGGCCGGCATTTCCACACCGTCGGGCTGGTCACCGAACTCGACACCACGCGCTGCGCCGGCTGCCATGCCGAGCACAATGAACCGGCGACACTGGTGCGGCGCGACGATGGCCTGTGCGTGGACTGCCACGCGGACATCGGCGCCATCGCCGGCCCGCTCGCGAAAACCGAGAACGTGACCGACTTCCATGACGATCATCCCTCGTTCCTGCCCGACGAGGAGTCAAAGCTCAAGTTCCCGCACGATGCGCATCTCGATCCGAAGGGCATCGAAGGCGCGGAAGGAATTGTCGTGATGAACTGCGGCGACTGCCACGAGCCGCAGGCGGATGGGCGGAGGATGCAGCAGGTAACGATGGAGGCGCATTGCGCCGACTGCCATCGCCTCGATTTCGACCCGGCGTTCCCGGAAGCCACCGTGCCGCACACGGATGCAGCGACCGTGTTGCGCCGGCTCATCGAGTATTACAGCCGCAGCTACCTCGAGCTCTACCCCGACCCGGTGGCAATGGCAGGCGCCGCGCGCACGGTCCGCGTGCCAGGCCGCGTGACCGAGGTACGCGAACGCGAGCGTCTGCTGCAGCAGGCCCGCGCACGCGCCTTCAGCGTCGCGCGCGACCTGTTCGAGCGTCGCACCTGTCATGACTGCCACGAGATCCGCGCGACCGGCAAGACCGACGATCCCTGGGAAGTCGAGCCGGCAGAACTGACCAGCGAATGGATGCCGGCGGCGCGCTTCGATCACGGCAGTCATACGACGACCCTGTCCGGTTGCGACACCTGCCACGATGCCGCGCGTTCGGACCAGGCCACCGACCTCCTGATGCCGGACCTCGAAACCTGCCGGGATTGCCATGGCAGCGGCGACCCGCACCGCAACCCCGCAGGCAAGGTGCAGAGTGGCTGCACGATGTGCCATGGCTTCCACGACCTGCGGCACGGACCGTGGGTCGCCCCGCCCACGCAATGAATCACGGGTCTGCGCGCTGGCCGCTGCTGCTGTCGCTGACGCTCGTCGCCTGCGGCGGCGGCAGCACCGCAAGTTCACCGCCGGGCGCGGTCGATCCACCACCGGCCGGTTGCAACGGCTCCTGTGCGGGCCCGGCCAGTTTCCTGTCCGTTGCCGATGTCGAGAACGTGCTCGCGCGCGCTATCGCGGAAGCCCAGGCGCGCGGCGCGCGCGCCACGATCGCACTCACCGACCGGGTCGGCAATGTGCTCGCAGTGTTCCGGATGACGGGCGCTGCGGCAACCGTGACCGTGCAGTCGAACGGCGCGAGCGGTGGCCTCGAGGGCGTCAGCATCATTCCCGATGCGATGGCGGCGATCGCGAAGGCCGTGACGGCCAGCTATCTCTCGACCGAGGGCCATGCCTTTGGCACGCGCACGGCGAGCCAGATCGTGCAGCAGCACTTCAATCCGGCCGAGGCCCTGGCACCGTCAGGCCCGCTGTTCGGTGTGCAGTTCAGCCAGTTGCCCTGCTCCGATCTCGCGCGGCGCTACGGCGGTGGCGCTGCCGACGCGGGGCCGAAACGTTCGCCGCTGGGCCTCGCGGCCGATCCAGGCGGACTGCCTTTGTATCGCGGCGGCACGCCGGTCGGCGCGATCGGCGTGATTGCCGATGGTTCCTACAGCCTCGACGCCAACGTGCAGGACGTGGACACCGATCTCGACGAGTTGATTGCGCTCGCGGGAAGCTTCTCGCTTTCCGCGCCCGACGATCGCCGCGCCGAGCGCATCACCGCAGACGGCAAGCTGCTGCGCCTGTCCGATGCTCGGTTCACCGACCTGATCGCGATTGCCGCGTCGCCGCCGGCCTTCGCCACATTGAATGGCGTGGCGGGCGCGCTCATCGCCGTACCCGGCTACTCGGCTGCGAGCGTGATCGCCGGCACTGCCTTCGGCCAGCCCGCCTCCGGAATCCGCGCCGATGCGCTCGATTACCCTGGACTCGACGCCTTCGTGCTGGTCAGTCCCGCGGGAATCGAGCGCTTCCGCCCCGCGGCCGGCACCGACGGCGTGGGCGCGCTGACCGCGACGGAAGTGCGGACGATCATCACCGAGGCGCTGCGCATCGCGAACCGCTCCCGCGCGCAGATCCGCCGCCCGCTTGGCAGCCCAGCGCGGGTGACGATATCGGTCGTTGACACCAACGGCGTCGTGCTCGGCATCGCGCGTGGCCGCGATGCGCCGGTATTCGGCGTGGACGTTGCGCTGCAGAAGGCGCGCACTGCGGCATTCCTGTCATCCGCAGCCGCCGCCGCGGCCCTCGGCGGCGTTCCCGATGCGGTCTATCTCAATGGCGGACTGGTCGTGCTGCGGAACGAATCGCTCACGCAGTACGTGACGGACCTGCGCGCGTTCACCGGCCTGCCGACCGCGCTCGCCGACGGTGCGATCGCCTGGAGCACGCGCGCGATCGGCAATCTCGCGCGCCCGTTCTATCCGGATGGCGTGGATTCCGCACCGCACGGGCCGTTCAGCAAGCCGGGCGGCGAATGGACCCCCTTCTCGACCGGCGCGCAGCTCGATCTCGCGCACAACGCGATCATCCAGCATGTCGCCTTCGTGTCCGGCCTCGCGGCCGACGTGCCGGCCAACTGCACCGGCGTGCAGGGCTTCAATCTCGGTTTCGGCACGAGCGGCACCATCACACAACTCGCGAACGGGCTGCAGATCTTTCCAGGCGGAGTGCCGATCTATCGCGGCACCCAGCAGGTCGGCGGGATCGGCGTTTCGGGCGATGGCGTGGACCAGGACGACATGATCGCGGTCCTCGGCCTGCACGAAGCATCCATGACGCTCGGCGGCGCGCTCGGCAATGCGCCATTGCCCGCGCGTGCCGACACGCTCGCGCCCGCGGGATCGCAGTTGCGCTACGTGAACTGCCCGCAGGCGCCGTTCATCGATTCGAACGCGGAGGGTGTCTGTGCGGGCAAGTAACGGCATCGCCTGGACGCTGGCTGCCGCGGCGCTCAGTTTCTCCGCCGCCGCGCAGGAAAGAGGGGACATCTCCTTTTCAAAAGGGGACATCTCCCTTTCATCTGGCAGCAACGACAACGGTAATGCATTGCTCGATGAAAGGGAGATGTCCCCTTTTGAAAAGGAGATGTCCCCTCTCGTCCGCTGCCCGCCCCAAGCGCCCGTCGAGCCGGGTCGGCGCAGCCCACGCGTGCCAGTGCTGCGCTTCGAGCCGACGCCCTGCGATCCGGGCCGCCTGCCGGACGCCGATCCAAATGCGCTCGCTGAATTCCCGGAGCTGCCCGATCGCTGGCGCATCGTCGACACGCTCGGCTACCGGCAGAACCTGCTCGATCCCTACCACGGCAATAACTGGCTGAAGGGCGACCGGCCGGCGTTCGGCGAAGACTGGTTCTTCAATCTCGGCCTGGTCAGCGACAGCGTGATCGAACTGCGCCGCTTTCCGGTGCCGGTCGCGGTCGCAGACGGCGGCGATCCCGGCAGCCTCGATACCATCGGCGATGGCGAGCAGCAGTTGTATGCGGAAAACCTGATCGTCGAGGCCGTGCTGTATCAGGGCAACACCGTGTTCCAGCCGCCCGACTGGGAATTCCGCTTCACACCAGTGTTCAACTTCAATCATGCATCCGTCAATGAACCCGGCATCCTGAAGGCGAATCCTGCCGCGGGAACCACGCGTACCGAAGGACTGATCGGTGTGCAGGCGCTGTTCGTGGACAAGCACCTGCGGAATGTCTCCGAGCGCTACGACTTCGACAGCATTCGCGTCGGCATCCAGCCGTTCACGACGGATTTTCGCGGCCTGCTGTTCCAGGACAGCCCGTTCGGCGTGCGCCTGTTCGGCACACGCGACAACAATCGCTGGCAGTACAACCTGGCCTGGTTCCGGCGCCTCGAGAAAGACACCAACAGCGGCCTCAACAACCTGATCGAACTCGGCGGCGATGCATTCCGCGACGACGACGTGCTGGTCGCCAATGTCTATCGCCAGGACTTCCCGCGGCCCGGCTACAACTCGCAGTTGATCGTCGCGCACAACCGCAATCGCGAGGGCAACGACATCCGCTACGACGACAATGGTTTTATTCAAAGACCCTCATCGCTCGGGCTCGAACGGGCGCGCGATTACGACGTCACCTACCTCGGTTACAACGGTGACGGGCACGTCGGACGCTGGAATCTCTCGCTGTCAGCCTATGGCGCGCTCGGCGAGGAGGATTTCGGTACCTTCACGGACCAGGCGAGCGACATCCGTGCCTGGTTCACGGCGGCCGAAGTTTCGCGCGATTTCGACTGGATCCGCGGCCGTGCCACGATGGTCTACGCCTCCGGCGACGACGATCCATTCGACGATGTCGCGGGCGGCTACGACGCGATCTTCGAGAACCCGATGCTGGCCGGCGCCGACACGAGTTTCTGGATCCGCCAGCCGGTGCCGTTGATCGGCGGTGGGCGCGTGTCGCTATCGGGCCGCAATGGCCTGTTGAACTCGATGCGCTCGTCCAAGGAGTTCGGCCAGTCTAACTTCACCAACCCCGGCTTGATGCTGGTCGGCGGCGGTGCCGACATGGATCTCACGCCGACCCTGCGCGCCAGCGTGAATGCCAATTACCTGTGGTTCGTGGACACCGCCGCACTCGAAGTCGCGCGCGCGCAAGCCGGCATTGACCGAGAAATCGGCCTGGATCTTTCGCTCGCGCTGACCTGGCGGCCGCTGGCGAGCCAGAACATCGTGGTGCGCTTCTCCGCCGCAGCGCTGATTCCGGGTGAAGGGTTCCAGGATCTCTACGGCAGCGAAACGCCCTACTCCATCCTCGGCAACATCGTGTTCAGCTACTGACCATGCGCTACCGCCCGCTCATTGCCGCATTGCTGATCGCGACCGCATTCGCTGCCGTCGCCTCCGATGAGCACGGCAAACCCATCGAACGCGATCACGTGACCGCGCCGGTCGCACCGCTGATGCAGACCGTGGCCGAAGCGCAAACCAAGAGCGCGGGCTGCAATGACTGCCATCAGGCCACCGACCTGCCCACGATGCATGCGAGTCCGGCGGTGGTGCTCGGCTGCACCGATTGCCATGGCGGCAATGCCAGCGTGCGCTGGAGCGGTGCCGCGGTTGCAGCAACGCCGGACTACGCCGCCGCGCGCGACCGCGCCCATGTGCTGCCGCGTTACCCCGCAGACTGGCATCACCCGGTGAGCGCGAACCCGGAGCGCAGTTACACGCTGCTGAACCGCGAGGCGCCGGAGTTCATTCGCTTCGTGAACCCATCGGACTATCGGGTGGTGCGCGAGGCCTGCGGCGCCTGCCACATGAAAACGATCCTCGCGGCCGAACGCAGCCTGATGTCCACCAATGCGATGTTCTGGGGTGGTGCCGCGTACAACAACGGCCTATTGCCGTTCAAGAACTACCTGCTCGGCGAGGCCTACACACGCGACGGCGAGGCCGCGATTCTCGAAGGCGCACCGGCGACTGCGGAGGACCGCGCGATCCACGGCATCATCCAGCGCCTCTATCCGCTGCCACGCTGGCAGAACCTGGAGCCCGCCGACATCTTCCGCGTGTTCGAGGACGGCGGTCGCAACCTCTCGAACCTGTTTCCGGAGACCGGCCTGCCGAACGCCGCCGGCCAGATCCAGCGGCTCGAAGAGCCGGGCCGTCCGGATTTCCGTCAGTCGAACCGCGGCCGCGGCACCGGCGCGCGCATCGCGGTGCCGGTGCTCAACATCCACAAGACACGCCTCAACGACCCGCTTGCGTGGTTCCTTGGCACCAACGACCAGCCCGGCGATTACCGCTCCTCCGGCTGCAGCGCCTGCCATGTCGTCTATGCGAACGACCGCGACCCGAAACATTCCGGTGCCTACGCCGAGTTCGGCCACACCGGCACGACGCAGACCGTCGATCCGACCATCCCGCGCGACCGCCCCGGTCATCCGCTGACGCACGCCTTTTCGCGCGCGATCCCGACCAGCCAGTGCATGGTCTGCCACATGCACCAGCCCAACCTGTTCATGAACACCTACCTCGGCTACACGATGTGGGATTACGAATCCGACGCGCCGTCCATGTGGCCGAAGGAGCAGCGTTATCCAAATGCCGCCCAGATGCGCTCGATGCTCGACCGGAATCCGGAAGGCGCGGTGGTGCGCGGCCTGTGGGGCGATCCGGAGTTCCTGAAGCGCGTCTCGGAGCTGAACCCGACGCTGCAGGACACGCAGTTTGCCGACTATCACGGTCATGGCTGGAATTTCCGCGCCGTGTACAAACGCGACCGCAAGGGCAATCTGCTCGATGCCGCGGGCACGGTCGTCGCCAACGACGATCCGCAGAAGTTCAAGAAGGCCGTGCACCTGTCGTCGAGCCACGCGGATGCCGGTATGCATTGCGTGGATTGCCACTTCGCGCAGGATGCGCACGGCAACGGCCATCTGTACGGCGAGGTTGCGCAGGCGGTCGAGATCGACTGCAAGGACTGCCACGGCACGGTGTCGGGCTATCCGACGCTTCGCACCTCGGGCCCTGCGGCGGGCCCGAACGGCACGGATCTCTCGGTGCTGCGCAATCCCGACGGGCGGCGGCGTTTCGAGTGGCTGAATGGCAAGCTGATCCAGCGCTCCGTACTGAATCCCGCGCTCGAATGGGAGTTGTCGCTCGTCAAGGACAGCGTGACACCCGCGCATCCCGGCTACAACGAAAAGGCCGCGCGCGCCAAGCTGATGTCGCGCGACACGAAGCAGCTGAGTTGGGGCACGCAGCTTGCGTCCGCCGAGCTCGCGCATGCGGATGAGCAGATGGAGTGCTACGCCTGCCACACGTCCTGGACCACGGCTTGCGGCGGCTGCCATTTGCCGATCGAAGCCAACTGGAAGACCGAGTCGCATCGCTATGAGGGCGGCGTGGCGCGCAACTGGTCGAGCTACAACCCGCAGGTCGCGCGCGACGACGTCTTCATGCTGGGACTGCGGGGCCCGACCGAGGGCGGCAAGGTCGCGCCGGTGCGCTCATCCTCCGCGCTGGTGCTCTCCTCCACCAATGCCAACCGCGAGCGCATCTATGTGCAGCAGCCGCCGATTGCGGCTTCCGGCTACAGCTCGCAGGCGATGAATCCGCATTACCCGCACACGGAGCGCAAGACCGAGACCAAGGGCTGCACCGACTGTCATCTCTCGGCATCCGGCAACAACAATGCCGTAATTGCGCAGACCCTCGGCCTCGGCACGCAGTTCATGAACCTGCTCGGCTTTCACGCCTGGGTCGGCACCACGGAAGAAGTGGTCGCGGTTCAGGTCACGGAATGGGACGAACCGCAGGCCGTGATCGGCAGCTACCTGCACCGCTACGCCTATCCCGATTGGGCGGCGCGCCATCGCGAGCGCGACCTGGCCCTGCCGACCGCGCAGACCCACGGCTCAGGCACAGCCCGCTGCCTGCAATTGCGCGGCGAGTATCTGTATGTGGCCGAAGGTGAGCATGGCCTCGTCGTCTACGACGCGGCCAGCATCGGCAACAAGGGCGTCAGCCAACGACTGATCACGGCGCCGTTCTCGCCGCTCGGCCACGACACGCGCGTACGCTCGAAGAACGCCACCTGCGTCGCGCTGCCGACCACGCAGCCGGTGCACCCGGCGCGGAACCAGGGCGAGCTGATGCGCGCGACCAACCTCGAGCAGCCCGCCGCCGCGATCTACAACTACGCGCTGGTCAGCGACGCATCGGAAGGCCTGATCCTCGTGGACATCAATACGCTCGCGGATGGCGAGTTCCGCAACAACCGCCTGCATCGTGCGCTGACCTGGAACCCGGGCGGCGTGCTCGACGGCGCGCGGCACGTGACGATTGGCGGCAATGTCGCCTATGTGATCGCGCATGCAGGGCTGGTGGTCGTCGATCTCTCCGATCCACTGGCGCCGAAAGCCCTCGCGACCGTGCCGCTTTCCAATGGACGCGCCTCAGCCCTGCAGTTCCGGTATCTGTTCGTGACCGATGCGGAAGGCCTCAAGGTGGTGGACGTCACACAGCCGGCGCAGGCGCGGCTCCTGCCCGCGGCGACGCTGCGGCTCGACCACGCCCAGGGGGTTTTCGCGGCACGCACGTATATCTATGTGGCGGACGGCGCGGCCGGGCTTGCCATCGTGGACATCGAGCGGCCCGAGCAGCCACGGCTACTGATGCATTACGATGCCGAAGGGGCGATACAGGATGCCCGTGACGTGGTCGTTGCCTCGACCAATGCATCGCTCTTTGCCTATGTCGCCGATGGCAGCGGCGGATTGAAGGTACTGCAGTTGACCGCGCCCGACAGCCAGCCAAACTTCTACGGGTTCAGCCCTGAGCCAAAGCCGCAGCTGATCGCGCGGTACACGACGCGGCATCCCGCGCTGGCGCTGTCGCGCCCGCTCGAACGCGACCGTGCGGTGGATGAAACCGGCGGCCAGATCGCGGTCTTCGGCCGGCGCGGCGCGCGGCCGTTCAATGGCGCGGAAATGCGCCGCCTGTATCTCGATCGTGACGGCGCACCGTGGGTAGTGCCGGATGACTGACCTTAAGCGCATTGCCGCGTTGCTCGTCGCGCTTGCAACCGCGCCCGTTGTTGCGCAATCGCCGGTCGCGACCCAGGCACCGGCCAATCATCTCGGCGTTGCCTCCTGCGCCTCCGGTGTCTGCCACGGCGTCGCGAAGCCACTCGATGGCACCCACGTATTGCGCAATGAGTACGTGACCTGGTCGCATTTCGATCCGCACGCGGGGGCCTACCGCAGCTTGCGGAGTGAAGCCTCCGCACGCATGGCCGCGCGGCTCGGCATCGAGTCCGCCGAACGCGAGCCACTATGCCTCGACTGCCACGCCGAAAACGTGCCACGCGCCGCACGCGGGCCGCGCTTCCAGTTCGACGACGGCATCGGCTGCGAGGCCTGCCATGGCGCATCAAGCCGCTGGATCGCGAGTCATGACGATCAGCCTTCGGTCACGCACGCCGACAATCTGGCCCATGGGCTCGCCGCACTCGAGCAAGCGGAGGTCCGCGCCGCGGTCTGCACCGCCTGCCACGTCGGCTCCACGGACCGCCATGCGAATCACCGGCTGATGGCGGCCGGCCACCCGCGGCTCGTGTTCGAGCTCGACACCTACTCGGAACTCTGGCGCACCAGCGGCGGGCGCGAGCACTACCGGCGCGACGACGACTACCGCAAGCGCAAGACGGAATCCGACAGCGTCGCGGTCTGGCTCGCGGGATTGCTGGAAAGCGCGGAACAATCGCTCGGCATCGTGGCCAGCGATCGACATTCGCAAGGTGTGTTCCCGGATTTCGCGCTGTTCAACTGCTACAGCTGCCACCGCTCGATGCGCCTGCAGCGCTGGAAGGAGCCGCCCGGCCTCGCACCGGGTAGCCTGCGTGTGAACGACAGCGCGCTCGTGATGCTGGCCGCTGCACTCGACGCGCTCGACCCCGCCGGCGCCGCGAAGCTTCGCGCGGCCACGACCGCGCTGCACCGCGCGGCCAACCAGGACCTGCCGGCCATGCGCGCGGCCGCAGATTCGCTGCAGCAGCAGATTCCGCTGCTGCGGCAACAGCTCGCCACGCGGCGCATCAGTGCTGCCGATCGCAATGCCATGCAGGACGCCATCCTCGCCGCCGCGGAGCGCGGCGAGTACCCGGACTACGCCGCCGCCGAACAGGCTGCGATGGCCGTGACGCTGCTGTTCGCGAGCTCCGGTCGCCCGCTCGACGCGGAGCCCCGCATCGAGGCATTGTTCGCGGATCTCAAAGACGATGAGCGCTACGATGCCGCCCGCTTCAGCCGCATCCTCAACCTGGTCCGGTGACTCATGCAATACACCCGCGCTATCGTCCGCCCGCCGCCGCCGACTTACGCCGCCGGAATCACGGTCGCGAGTGAGGGCGCACCGGATCTCGAGTGCGCGCTCGAACAGCATCAGGCTTATTGCCTCGCGCTCGAGCAGTGCGGGCTTGCAGTATCGACGCTCTCGGCCGATGCGCACTATCCGGACAGCTGCTTTGTCGAAGACACCGCCATCCTGACTCCGCGCGGTGCGATCGCCACACGCCCGGGTGCGCCGAGCCGCGCCGGCGAAGTGGAGAGCGTGGTCGCTGCGCTGCGCGCTTACTACTCCGATATCGCCCAGATCAAAGCGCCCGGCACCCTGGACGGCGGCGATGTCTGCGAGGCCGACGGTCATTTCCTGATCGGCCTCTCATTGCGCACCAATGAAGCAGGCGCGCAGCAGCTTGCGGGCCTGCTCGGCGATATTGGCTATCCGTCCAGCATCGTCGACATCCGCAAGTGCCAGCGGCTGCTGCACCTGAAGACCGGCATTTCCTACCTCGGCGAAGGACGCATGGTCGTGTCATCCGATTTCCCGCGAACCGCCGCATTGGCACCGTATGAACTGATCGAAGTGCCGGATCAGGAGCGTTATGCCGCGAATTGCATCAGTATCAATTACCGGGTCCTGATCGCAGAGGGATATCCCGAGACCCGCGCGGCGCTCGAAGCCTGCGGCTACGACACCCTGGCACTCGCGATGTCCGAGTACCGCAAGATGGATGGCAGCCTGACCTGCCTGTCGCTGCGCTTCTGATCTGCCGACGCATAATCGATCCGGGTTGTAACATCATTGGGGTGCTAGCATAATGCTAGCACCATGAAGAACACTGCCACCTTGACCATCCGCAATGTCCCGAGCCGCGTGGTTCGTAGCTTGAAGTCGCTGGCCAGGCGCCGCGGCCAATCGATGGAGCAGGAAGTACGCGACCTGCTCGAAGAGCACGTGGCCGAGCGCGCGTCCGTACTGCGGCAGATCGAGGCGGCCTGGAAGCGGCAGTCGCGCCGTCCCAGCGCCGCAGAGGTCGATTCCTGGATCGCGGCCGACCGCGAATGAAAGCGGTCATCGACACCAACGTGATCGCCTATCACCTGCTTGGAACGCCCCGCTTCGCCGCAGCGGCGGCCACGCTTCTGGGCGAGGCCGACGAGATTCTGGCGCCGGCACTCTGGGAAGCGGAACTCGCCAATGTGATCTGGATGGCAGCCCGCGCGGGTGTCATTCAACCGAAAGAAGCGCCTGCCAGGCTCTCTCTCGCCGCCCGACTCGGCGTGCGATCGGTTTCGACGCGCTCGCTCTGGCACGGAGCGCTGGTGCGGTCGCTGCAGTCCGGCATCGCTGTCTACGACACGCTGTTCGTTGAACTGGCTTATCGCGAGCAGATTCCACTCGCGACCTATGATCGCAAGCTGATTCAGGCATTCCCCGAACTTGCAAGGCGGCCACAGGATGTCTGATCGGCGACTTGCCTTCGGGTGCACATATGGCACCCTCGAAACCGGTCATGTAATGTCACGCCCATGCGAACCTTCATATCCATTCTGACCGCCAGCCTGCTGCTGACCGCCTGCGGTGGCGATTCCGATCACGCCGCCCGCAAGAAAACCAAGGGCAATGCGGCCGCAGACCATGCGCTCCAAGCGGGGATTCCGGCCGTACAAACGCGTCGGCTCGACCTCGCCGCCTGCTTCGCGGACGACCTCGCCGACGAAGCGGCCAACTCCAGCCGCTGCCCCTCCTTCGTGCTGCTGTCGCTCGATTTCCTGACGCAGACCTGCGCCATCGCGGGCGGCACCTTGCGCCCGGTCCCGCAGCCAATCGCCTGGTCACTCGATGTGGACGGTGATGCCAGCGCCGAAATGCTGGTGGACCTGCGCCAGAACCTGGAGTGCCAGGGTGCGGCCGGCGTCTTTTCCTGCGGCAGTCTCGGCTGTCCTTATTTCCTCTATGCCAAGCGCGGCGACAACTGGGTCGAGCTCGCCGCCATCAGTGCGGACGACGCGCCGGCGATCGAAACGCTTGCGGGACCCTCGGGCACGCCCGCAACGCTGCGCGGCGGCTGCACCGGTCTGCGCCCATGCAGCGAGCAGACCTACTATGAATGGAAGGGCAAATCCTACGAGCGCTCGTGGATTGATTTCCGCGGATTCCCGGTCGATGTCACGCCCGGCGGCCTGTGGACCCTGACCCGCGATGCGCCGATCCTGGCGGAACCCGCGCCGGATGGGACGGTGCTCGACGAGTATCCGATTGCCACATCGGTGATCGTGATCGGCAATGCCCGCGACGCAGCGTACAAGTTTGTCTCGCCGTGCAATGGGTGCCGGCGGGGATTCGTTGAAACGGCGGCGCTGACCAAGTAAAAGGTAAAAGGGGACGTCCCCTTTTAGAACTGCTGATGCACGCCGATAAATGTCACCATGCGATCGTAGGTGTAACGCACATCGCGTGAATTGTCGAAGGACTCCCACGCGAGGTCGGCCACCAGCGAGAAGCCGCGGATGTCCACGAATGGAAACGGCCGCGAATAGCGGATGCGCGCGTCGAAGCCCTTTTTCTCCGGCATCTCGTCGTTGACCGTCGGGTCGCCGACCACCTGCTGATCAAAGTTCCGGGAGCTGTATTCGCCTTCCAGCGAGAGCCTGCTGTCGTCCGCGAACCGCAAGGTCCAGTCGATCCCGGCATTCCATTCAGTGCGATCGGCATAACCGACGCCGTTGTCCTCGCGGATGTCGTAACCACCCTTCAGTACCAGCGCACTGCGCCGCGAGAACCGCTGCCGGTAGCGCGCCTCCGCAGAGTAATAGCGATACTCCAGATCGGTGCCCGCGACCGGGTTGCCGGCGGCGTCACTGGCGCGGCGATCGCGATACAACCGCTCCTCCAGCATCAGGTTGATCCGCAGTCGATGATCATCGCCGCCCAACTCGATGCCCGGGCCGACGCCGTATTGGTAGTAGTCCAGCCGGTCCAGCCCGAACTGCTGGTAGTCTTTCAGGTAACTCCGATCCATGACCGACGCTTCGATCGACAGGCGTCCAAACGCCTTGCCCGGCAGGCGCCACTGGGCCCGCAATTCGCCCGTGCCGCTGTCGTAGCGATCACCGATTTCATTGCCGACAGCGTCGGTTGCGACGAGTCCGGTCAGTCGGCTGACATAGGTCTGGTCGCGCAGTTGATAGCGCAATGACCATTCCCATCCATGCTCGTCGTATTTCTCGGCCGAGTCGCCTCGCGCGCGCACGTAGAAGCGCCCCTGGTTGCCGTCGCTGACGGACGACTCATACAACTGTCCCGACAAGCCGATGTCGGCCTTCTTGGTCCAGCCCCTGGTCGCGGTGCCGGTAGCCTCGACCGTTGCCTCCAGCTCGGTGAAGTAGCCATCCTGCTCGCCGAGCACCGGGTTGAGATCGAACACGTTCGAGTCGTAGCCGAAGCCGCCGCGCAGGTTGATATCGGTTTCAGCGAATGCGCTGGCACTCGCGAACAGGCTGAGCGTCGCAATGGCAGCCATGGTCTTCGGGGTCCGGGTTTTCATCGGTAGATTCCTTTCCTGATGCACTCAGTGCGGTTGCGCACGCGAACTGGCCTGGGCCGCGGCGTTTGCGTCGCCCGCCTCACGATAATTCTCCGCCAAACGGGCCCACAGCAGTGCGTCGTCGCCAACCAGTGCCGCCGCGCGATTGAGCTCGCGCAGCGCGTCGCTGCGGTGCCCCGCCCGCAATTCGGTTTCCGCCAGCAGCAGGCGCACTTCCGGATCCCCGGGCGCCTCGGCGACTGCATCCGACAGCAGCACGCGGGCGCGGTCGGTCTCGCCCCGTTGCAGCAAGAGCCGCGCCAGGCGATCGAGGATACCGGAATCCGTCGGCGCCACGCGCATGGCGACTTCCAGGTCGGCAACTGCCTCCGCATCGCGACCGGCGCGCTCGTGCAGCCGGGCGCGATTGATCAGCGCCGGCGTGTAGCGCGGATGCGCCGCCAGGATCTGCCCGTAGAGCTGCAATGCTTCGCGTTCGTTGCCGCTGCGCGCATGCAGCACCGCGAGATTGAGTTGCGTGTTGCGTGCACCGGGATTGCGGGCCAGGCTCGCCTGATAGGCATCGATCGCCCCGGTCACTGCGCCGCGTTCAGAAAGCACACGGCCGAGCTGGAACCACGCCTCGGAACTCTCGGGCCGGGCCTTGAGGCTGCGGCGCAGCAGGGCCTCGGCATCCTTGGCCTGCCCGAGCCGCGACGCGGTGCGCGCGGCCACCAGCAGTACTTCCGGATCCGGCGACGGCCGCGCCAACAAGAGCTCGAGCAATGCGCGCGCTTCCGGGTAGCGTTTCTGTTCGTGCAGCACGAGTGCCGCCTGCTCGATCGCGTCGTCGTAGCCGCCCGGATGCAGCTGCTCGGCACGCCGAACCTCGAGCAACATGCGTTCGCTGTCGCGATCGAGCAGCGCGAGCATCGCGGTCGCATAGGCGCGATCTGCCTCATCGGTGGCATTGCGCGTCAGCCAGTCCAGGGAGCCACGCGCTTTCGAAGCGTCGCTGCCGCCCAGCAGATGACGCGCCAGCGCCTTGCGGTACTCCGGATGGTCGCCGTCGAGCTTGACCGCGCGCGTCAGGTGCTCATTCGCCGCCGTGCGGTTGCCGCGCTCCTCCTCAATGAGACCCATCAGCAACTGCGCGTCCGGCAGGCGCTTATTCAGCGCCACCGCCTTGCCGAAGGCAGCGTGCGCCTCAGTCAGTCGGTTGCGCTTCCACTCGGCGTTGCCGAGATCGAGCCAGACCCGCGGCGCGTCCGGCCGCAGATTCACGGATTCGGTCAGGTACTGCACGGCTGTATCCCAGCGGCCGGCGGCGCCGTGTGCGAGCCCGAGCTGGTGCAGCGCTTTCGCCTTGATGCGCCCGCTCGAGATCGCCGCGGCGCGCGTCAGGTACTGTTCGGCCTGCTTGAAGTCCCCCGCGTGGCGCGACAGCACGCCGAGGTTGTAGGTCGCTTTCTGGTGATTGGGAGATGCTGCCAGTACCAGGCGGTACATTTCAGCCGCGCGTTTAGCATCGCCCAGGTCCGACTGCGTGCGGGCGCGGAGGAACAACGATTCCACGCGATCCGGTGCCAACTCGAGGCATCGCGCGAGCAGCTCATCGGCCAGGGCATAGACGCGGAACGAACGCGCCTGGCGCGCGAGCTCATGCAGCAGATCCGCACTGGGCTGCGGTTCGGCCAGCAGTTTTCGCGCGCTCGCGGTCAATTCATCCGGAGTGCCGTACAGCGGCACGGCGGCAGCCAGGACGCTGCGTGCTTCTCCTTCGTCCTCCGAGTCCGCTGTCACCTCGATCGTCACGACGATCGGGCTCTGCGCGCGGCGCGCGACGAGCTGTTCGGAAACGACCAGCAGCGCTATGGCCGCAACGGTGATTGCGGTCAGGACCAGTCCGTTTTCTTGCCAGTCGATCTTCATGCGCCTTCCGCCAAGGCCCGCTGCAGTTCCGGCACCAGGCCTTTCTGCAGCGCATTCTGAATCTCGATACCGGGGCGTGCGTTGATTTCGAGCACGACCGGTCCGCGCCGTTCATCCAGGCAGACATCCACGCCCGCATAGCCGAGCGGAACCGCCTGCTGAGCAGCGCAACTGATGCGCAGCACCTCAGGCCAGTGCGGCAGTTCCCGGCCCGTCAGCTTCTCGCCGCTGTCCGGGTGGGTGTCGATGACTTTGCCCTCGTGAATGCCGGTGCCGATGCGCCCGCTCGCGAGGTCCACCGCAAAGCCGGCCGCGCCCTGGTGCAGGTTGGCGCGACCGCCGGACTGGCGCGTCGGCACGCGCAGCATTGCCGCGACCGGCTTGCCGCGCACCACCAGCACGCGAATGTCCGGAATGCCGTCCGGCGCGATCGACTTCGAGAACGCATCCGGCCGGATGAGCTCTTCGAAAATCGCGCGATCCGGGTCGTCCGCGGATGAATGCAAGCCGCGCGTGATGTCGCGGACATGCGCGCGCAGTTGTTCGTAGGTCCAGGTCTCACCATTCAGAAGGTGAAACACGTCGGAATCGTTACCCGAGAACAGCACGATGCCCTGGCCCTGGGAACCCGATGCCGGCTTCAGCGCGAAACCTGCGGAGTCATTCAACGCCCCGCGCCGGTGATCGAGCTCGTGCTCGGTCTCCACCGAGAGCAGCGTGCGCGGCGTCGGCACGCCACTCTCGTCCAGGTGCCGCTTGGTCGCCAGCTTGTCGTTCGCGACCGTCATCCAGTGAACGGCGTTCAGACGCGCGATGAAATGAATGTTGCGGGAGTTCAGCCCGAGTACCCCCGCATCGTCCGCACCCGCAGCGCGAAACAGGCGCAGGAACCGATAGAACTCGCTCGCCCGGATGCCGGTCCACTGCCCGACCGCGAGCTGCGCGGCGAGCACCGCGAGCAGCAGTTCCGGGAACTGGAAAAACAGGCCTCGCAGCAGCACCGAGCTGAATGCCAGGTAGCAGAGCATCGTGACCAGCATGGTCCACGCGATCGTGCGAAAGAGTTCGCGCAAGCGGCTGCGCTCCATCATTTCCTGCAGGCGCTCGGCAGCGAAGCTCAGGATCACGACCGGGAACAGCGCGAGCAGCGCAAGACGATGACCGGCGCTCTCGGTCACCAGCACGCCGCCGACCAGGATCAGCGCGGTCAGCACCGTGATCACAGCCGCGATGCGCGGCACCACCAACACGCGCATGTCGCGAAACCAACGGTGAGTGACCGCCCCAACGGCGAGGATCACGACGAATCCGAGCATTCCGGGCAGCAGGCCGGTGTACACGCAGCCGGCCGAGACCAGCATCGGCAGGAACACGCCAAAGGTGCGAATTCCTACCACGTTTCGGCAAAAGGTCACGATCAGCGCGACCAGCGGAAACAGCAGGAACACGCCCGAGAGCTGCTGGTTTGACGCGATGAAGCGCCCGATGCCCCCGAGCCAGGCCGGGCCCGTCGCGTCGTCGGGCTGCAGGCTTTCCGCCGGTGCGAGCAGGCGCCGGATCTGGAACGCGTGATCGAAGTTGATATCACGCGTGTGCGTGAACAGGAACTCGTCGCCGCGGTAGAGCTTGAGGTAGTCCGCCGGGATTTCGGCGAAGTGGCCATTCAGCGGATCGAAGGGCACCCAGTGGCCGCCGAGCAGCGCCTCGACCCATTGGTGCGAGGTGCGCTTGAGGCCGGGCTCGAGGATCACGCCACCGATCAGCCGCGCCGGGATGCCGTTCAAACGCGCGAGCGCGACGAACAAGCGGCTCTTGCCGTTGCAACTCGCCTGGCCGAGACGCAATGCCGTCAACGCATCGGTGTAGCCCTTGAACGGTGCCGGTTCGATCTGGTCGTGCGTGTAATCGAAGATCGCGCGCAGCACCTGCACCTGGTCGGCCGACTGCGCCGGCCGGATGCGATTCCAGAGGCTGCGGATTTCTGGATGCCGGTAGGGAATGGCTTCGGTTTCTTCGAGCTGGCGCCTGGCCGAATCGCTGAGCGGCGCGCCGAAGCCGATACCGGCCGGCAATTCGTAACGCACGGCGCGGGTCGAAAGCCGCGCGCTGTAGAGCACGCGATGCTGACCCTCCGGCGGCATGCCATTCCACTCGGCAAACCGGCCCGTGGCTGCAACCTCGTCGGTGAATGCCAGCGGGCCCTGCTCGAAACTCTCCGCGATGATCGTCTGGCGCTCGTCGCCGACCGGCAGGAAGGTGCCGAGACGCACTTCGCCGCCAAAACCTTCGAACATGAGTTCGACGGTGAACTCGTGAATGGATGCCGGCAGAACCTCATCGAGCGTCGGGCGCGCCAACCACCAATGCACGCCCAGCAGCAGCACTGCCGCGGCCAGCAGCAGGATTGGCAGACGTTGGGCTTTGAGGTTCATGCGAGCCTTCCATCTTCGCACCGGGCATTTTCCGGGTTATATCCGGTCGTCGGGTTTTGGCGACGAGAGGCAGCCGATGCGGGCGAATGTGACCTGCCGCACGGATCAAAAGGGACATTCCCCTTTCAAAAGGGACATTCCCCTTTTCCGGCTACCCGAACTTCACCACCTGCGGTCCGCGCTCGCGCGGTCGCACCACCACCGTGCCGGCCAGCAGGTCGTGCCAGCCTTGTTTGCGCGGATCCCACCCCACCCAGAAAAATCCGAGCAGCAGTGGAATCGTGGAGAGGTAGTAGGCCAAGTAGCGCCCGATCAACTGTCCAGTACTCGGTTTGCCGCCGGTCTTTGCATCCACGATCCGCGCGCCGATCGCCATCTTGCCGGGCGTCGCCTGGCGGTAGATCCAGAAGAGTACGACCGCAATCGCCGGCAGCACCCAGGTGATGATGAAATCCGCCGGGCCTTCGATGATCTTCTCCGACACAAAATACGCGGGACCGTAGATCCAGGTCACGACCGGCAGGCAGATAATCAGGACCAGGACGGTATCGATGATCGATGCCCAGACGCGCAGCCAGAAACCGACGTATTCCAGTTCTGAGTCATTCATGACGAATTTCCACCCATGGCCATCTTCCCAAGACGATCAGGATACTCCGGCCTATGTCGTGTCGGAGGCGCGCAAGGAACTCAGCGCCACATAAAAGGGGACGTCCCCTTCACCAAAGGGGACGTCCCCTTTGCTGTACCTTAAAGGGATGCGTCCCCTTTACGACCTGCTGATCGTCGGCGGTGGCATCAACGGCACCGGCATCGCCCGCGACGCGGCCGGTCGCGGCCTCTCGGTCGTGCTGTGCGAGCAAGACGACCTCGCGAGCCACACCTCCTCGGCCAGCACCAAACTGATCCACGGCGGACTGCGTTACCTCGAGCACTTCGCGTTCGGCATGGTGCGCAAGGCGCTCGCCGAACGCGAGACGTTGCTTGCGGCGGCGCCGCACATCATGCGACCGCTGGAATTCGTGGTGCCGCACGACGGGAGCCAGCGGCCGGCCTGGATGATCCGGCTGGGCCTATTCATCTACGATCATCTGGCGCGGCGGCGGATGCTGCCCGCATCACGCACGCTGGACCTGCGCTCGCACCCGGCCGGCCGGGCGCTGCAATCGCGTTTCCGTCGCGGCTTCGTTTATTCCGACGGCTGGGTGGACGATGCGCGGCTCGTGGTGCTGAATGCAGTCGGCGCGGCCGAAGCCGGCGCGCGGATCCTGACGCGCACCGCCTGCACTACTCTCGCCGCGGTCGAGGGCCAGTGGCGCGCGACGCTGCGCCACACGGATGGCCGCGAGGAGCAAGTCGAGGCACGCTGCGTCGTCAATGCCACCGGACCCTGGGCGGACCAGTTCCGCAAGCAAATCGCCGGCATCCGCGAGGCGCCTGATCTCCGGCTGATCAAGGGCAGTCACATCATCGTGCCGGCACTCTTCGATCACCCGTATGCGTATCTCCTGCAGGCGCCGGATCGCCGCGTCGTGTTCGCCATCCCCTACGAGGGGCGGTACACGCTCATCGGCACGACCGACATCGAGCATCACGGCGAGCCTGGTCCCGTCACTGCGAGCGCCGATGAAATCGCGTATCTCTGCGACGTGGCGAGCCGCAGCTTTGCCAAACCATTGCGTCCCACCGACGTCATCGCCACCTACGCCGGCATCCGGCCGCTGCAGAAAGACGAGTACGCGGATCCGTCGGGCATCTCCCGCGATTACCGCATCGAACTCGACCGGCGCGAGCCGCCGCTGGTATCAGTGGTGGGTGGGAAGATCACGACCTACCGGCGCCTCGCCGAGGAAACCGTCGACGCCGTGTGCGCCACGCTCGGCCGGACGCTGCCGCACTGGACGGCCAACGCATCACTGCCCGGCGGCGACTTGCCCGATGGCGATTTCGAGCGATTCGCCTCAAGCATCGTTGCTGCGCATCCCTGGGCCGATCCCGCGATGCTCCGACGCATGGCGAGCGCCTATGGCAGCCGCGTCACGCGAATCCTTGCCGGCGCGCAGGACGCCTCCGCGCTTGGCGCTGAAGTGCTGCCCGGACTCTATGAGCGCGAACTTGGGTATCTTCACGATGAGGAATGGGCGCGCACCGCCGAGGACGTGTTGTGGCGGCGCAGCAAGCTCGGCCTCGGGCTGCCCGCGGACGCCATCACGCGGCTGCAGGATTGGCTTGCGTCAAAATGTCGAGCTCTTCAGTGAGCGCCCGGATCATTGGCACAGTGGATACCGCAAGGTTCCCAGATTGGGAACCTCGTCAATATCGTGCAATGCCTGTGATTTGCGGCCGCCTCAGGTCCAGGGCGGCGAGGTCGCTGGTCAGGCGGCAAACGAAGGCAGGGTCGGGTCGAGTGACACCGAGGCCGTCAGCAGTGCCTCGACCGCCGCCGGTGTGAGCGGCTTTGCGAACAGGAAGCCCTGCGCCTCTATGCATCCATGCCGCTGCAGCGTTTCCAGCTGCGCGCGGGTTTCCACGCCCTCGGCAACCGTGCGCAGCCTGAGCGCGGACGAGATGCCCAGGATTGCCATCAGCACGCGCTCGGCTTCGTCACTGCGCGCCAGGTCCGACACGAAACTGCGGTCGATCTTCAGGCAGTCCACGCGGAGCTGCCGGAGGTAGCCCAGCGACGAATAGCCGGTTCCGAAATCGTCCAGCGCGATAGTCACTCCGGTTTGCCGGAGCTCCTGAAGCGCCAGGCGCACCTCTTCCGCCGCGTCGATGACCATCGACTCGGTCAGCTCGAGTTCGAGCGCGCTGGCCGGCAAGTCGGAGGCCGAAAGCGCCGCCACGGTGTCCTCGACGAGCTTGCGCGGCGCACGCAGCTGGTGCGCCGACACGTTCACAGACACGGTCAGGCCGCGCCCCGTAGTGCGGCGCCACGCCGCTGTCTGACGGCAGGCCTCGTGCAGCGCCCACGATCCCAGCGCGTCGATCAGCCCGGCCTCCTCCGCGATCGGGATGAATTCTCCCGGAAGCACGGCGCCCAGTTGCGGGTGCCGCCAGCGCATCAGGGCCTCGGTGCCCACGACCAGACAGTCCTGCAGCCGGATGCGCGGCTGGTATTCGAGCGTCAGCTCGCCGCGCTCCAGCGCGCCGTGCAGGGCCGATTCCATCAACATGGATCGCCGAGCCCGCTGATGGATGTCTGCGGTAAAGAACTTGTAGCCCGATTCGGTCGCGGAAATCGCGGTCGCCGCGGTGGCCCTGGCCTTCTCGAGCAGCGTCTGCGCGTCCTCCCCGTCGAGCGGCCACATCACGATGCCGGTGCTAACCAGGAAATTGGCGGTCCAGCCGTCGCCGCTCATCGGATTCGAGAACACGCGCGCGACTTCTTCGGCAATGTCGACGGCCGTGGACGGTGAGTTGCAGGCCGGCCGGCACAGCACGAATTCACCGTTGCCCAGGTGGGCGAAGGCATCGGTGGACTCGTGGCCGATCGCCGCAAGAATCAGTTGCGCCGCGGTAACGAATGCGGAATCGCAGGCGGCCTGACCAAAGGACTGCTGCAGCCGCTCCAGGCCCAGCAACCGGAAACAGAGGACCGCGAGTTGCGTCGAGGGACTGTGTGACTGGAGCGAGCCGGTCACGCTGTCGAGGAAGCGCTGCCGGTTGGGCAGCCCCGTCAGGGTGTCGAAGTTGGCAAGGCGGTGGGCCACCCGCTGGGCCTGTCGCAGCGCGGTGACGTCCTGCACCGCGAGCGTCAGCGTCCGGCCATGCTTGCCGTCGTCGCCCGGGGTGGTGGTGCCCTGGATGTGGAGGTGCGATCCGGAGCGCAGCCGCGCTTCCAGCCGGAATTGCGTGCCGGATTCCTGCCAGTCACGAAAAGCAGTGAGCAGACGCCGCCCGTCGGAAGAACGCACGGCCGTCACCAGGTGGCCAAAGTGGCCGCCGCTGCACTGCTTCTCGTACACCAGCGACTGCACCAGGGTCGACATGTGCAAGGTGCGCCCGCTGCCGTCCACCTCCCAGTGCCCGACCCGCGCCATGTTCTGCACCATCCGCAGGCGGCTGCGGCTGACCACCAGTGCGCGCCGGAACTCGTGTTCGCGCAACAGGAATCGCACGCGCTCGACCAGCAGCCGGGTGCTGATGCCCTTGGTCGCGAAGTCCGTCGCGCCGGAGTCGTAGGCGCGAGCGACCGACTCGACGTCGTCGACTTGTCAGGATGAGGATCGGCACTTCCTTGCCGCCCGGCATCGCCCGTACCGCCTGGCAGACCTCGAAGCCGTTCCTTCCCGGCATCATGATGTCGAGTACCAGGCAGTCCGGCTGCTGCTCCGTGTAGAGGGCGACCGCGCTGTTGCCGTCCTCGGCGCAGCTGACTTCGTAGCCGCTCTCCTCCAGCGCGGCCTGCGCGACGAGAAGTGCGGCGGCATCGTCGTCCGCGAAAAGGATCCGCGCCCGGTTGTTCGTCATGCTGACTGCTCTTGCGCCTGCGAGATATCCGTCAGCGCCTTGCAGAGGACCAGGTATTCCGGCCTCAGTCTGGTGGCTAGGCGGCCGGCAGCATCCAGGTCACCTTTGCGCGCTGCCTGCTCGCAGTCGCCCGCGATGCTGGCGAAGCGCCTGGCGCCGACGCTGAGCGAGCAGGACTTGAGCGCGTGAAAGTGCTGTTCGACTTCCGGCGCACTGCCGGAGCGAAGCGCACGCTCCATGTTGTCCAGGGTCGCGGCCGCCTGCTTGCGAAACAGCGCGATCGCTTTTTTCCAGGAGTTGCGGTTTCCGCAGGGCACGCAGCTCGTCGATATGCCGCGTGTCGACGACCGGCGGCTCATCCGGCGGCGTCGACCGCATGCGCGGGTTGGGCGGCGCCAGTTCGAACGCGGCCTTGCCGGTCTTCGCCGCCGTCAGCGCGGCCTGGAGTTTCTTGATCGTGAACGGCTTGCTGATGAAATCCGTCATGCCGGCGGCGAGGCAGCGCTCGCGGTCGCCCTGCAGGGCATTGGCGGTCAGCGCCACGATCGGCATGGCCTCGCGACCGCTGGCGGCTTCCGCCGCCCGGATGCGTTGCGTGGCTTCGAATCCGTCCATCAGCGGCATCTGGCAGTCCATCAGCACGGCGTCAAATCCCCACGACAGCGCCTGTTCGACGCCGACGCTGCCGTCGCTCGCGGTCTCCACCTTGCAGCCGAGCGCCTCGAGCATGCCACTCGCGACCTCGCGATTGACGGGGCTGTCCTCGACCAGCAGCACGCGCAGCCCAAGGCTCAGTCTGGCTCCCCCGGCCTGCTTTCCGGCGCCGGCCGCGTCGCCGCGCCCGAGCGCCTGATCGATCGCCTCGCGCAGCCGCGACCAGCGCACGGGCTTGCTGATGCGTGCGTCCGGTTCGCTCACGTGCTCGAGGTTGGCGGATGCCGGCTTGGTGCTCGTCATCAGAATGGTCACCACCGACTTCGACTTCGCGGAGCTGCGTATACGGTCGATGAACTGGTAACCGCTCATGTCAGGCAACACCTCGTCGGCGATGATGAGGTCCAGTTCCTCGATTACCATGAGGTCGAGCGCCTCGAAACCGGTCCGCGATTTCTGCACGTGCGAACCGGATTCCTCCAGCAGCCGCACGACGGTCCTGACCGCGTGCCCGTCGCTCTGTACGACGAGGACGTGCTTCACGCCGGACTGCCAGCGCGGCGCTTCAGCGACGCCTTTCTCGACCCCGAACGGAACCGTGATCCAGAATTTCGAGCCGGTGCCGAGCTTGCTGGTGACGTAGACCTCGCCGCCAAGCAGCGTCACCAGCTGCTTGGTGATGGCGAGGCCGAGACCGGTGCCGCCCTGCTTGCGCGACTCGAAGGATTCGCCTTGAGTGAAGGGCTCGAACATCTTCTGGAGCTGCTCTTCCGGGATGCCGAAGCCCGTGTCCTCGACCTCGACCCGAAGCTGGGTGCCGCCTTCCGGCTGCGGGTGGGCGGTGGCCCGCAGGATCACGTGCCCCTTTTCCGTGTACTTGATCGCGTTGCCCAGCAGGTTCGTGATGATCTGGCGCAGGCGCAGCGGATCGCCAGAGCAGATTTCCGGCACCTTGGCGTCGATGTCGCAGACCAGCTCGAGGTTGCGCTCATGGGCGCGCGGCGCCAGCAGCTCACAGATCTCATCGATCAGGTCGACCGGGGAGAACTGCGTCTTGAGCACCTGCAACTGCCCCGCTTCGATCCTCGAGAAATCGAGAATGTCGTTGATGATGTCGAGCAGCGAGTCGGCCGAAGAACGCATGGTCTGCAGCATGTGATGCTGCTGGCCCTCGAGGCGCGTGTTCTCCAGCAGTTCCGCCATGCCGATTACGCCATTCATCGGCGTGCGGATCTCGTGCGACATGCGCGCCAGGAAATCGCCTTTGCTGCGGCTCGCAATTTCCGCTTCGCGCGCCGCCTGCTCGAAGCTCTTGGTGCGCTCGATGACGAGCTCCTGAAGCTGCCGCCGGTGGATGGCCAGCGTCTGGTTGCGGGAGTGGATGTGGTTCAGCAGCTCGTTGAAGCTGTTCGTGAGGCTGCCGATTTCGTCCGGCCCCTCGGGTACGGCCTGCAGCGCAAAGTCCTTGGTACGCGCGACCGTGTCCATCATGTCGAGCAACCGGACGATGGGCTCCGCGATCTGGCGGCGTACCCGGCGGGCAATGAACAACGCCAGCGCCGCCACCAGGGTCATGGCGAGCAGCGCCATCAACAGGTAGCGGGTCAAGGCCTGAAACAGCGGCCGCGAGGACAATGCGACTTCGACCGAGCCGACTGCGTCGCCGTTGATGTCGAGTGCCCGCGTGATGTGCAGCTCGGGCATCGGGATGTCCGGCAGGTATCCGGCGGCGATCCGCTGCCAGCGCGGCATGTTCTGGTCCTGGCGCTGCTCCGTGCCGGCTTCCTCGACCACCTGCGCGAGCGCGGCGTCCTCCCGATAGTCGAAAACCCGCACAGCGATAGCGCCGGTATCCCGGGCGATCTGCCGGGCGGCGACCGCGGCGCTACCGTGGAAATTGGTGCTCAAAGTCTCGGTGATCAGGTGGCGCTGTTTTTCGATCGCGACGTCGGCCTCGTTCCGCATCCGGGTGCGGTATTCGAGCGTCAGGTTGAGCGCGGACAGGAGGACGCCCACCAGCACCGAAAGCAGTGCGGTGGCAAGGATCAGACGAGTCAGGCGCCGCGACAGCGCACCGGTCGGACGCCAGGCGGTCGGCGGTTTCTTGACTGCGCAATCCACCGTGCGGGACTGACCAGCCATTCGAAGCCCTGTCTTTGTAACGAAACAACTACCAATGCCCCTAGTTACGCAGGGCCGGATGCAATTTCGCGGGCTGGCCACACAGTTCCAGTCCGGCTTGAACCCGAATATGGAAAATGTGACTCGGGTCGCAGGTGTAGCGGCGCGGGATCGGGCGTTGCGAGCCGACGGGTGTCGTGTTCGGTGACGAAGGCATCGGGCCGTACGTCTTCAACAGCATGCGGCCCTATGTAAGAGTCGAAGGCGAAACCGAACGCCGTTAGCTCTCTGGCACTCCTTCCGTCGGGCGGCAACACGATTCACTGACGATCCTTTTCCAGATCCGCCGTAAACCCAATTGGCCGCGCCTTCACGGCCGGCGGCACCATCAGCGCGCGGATCGCCGCATAGACCTCTTCGAACTGCCTGCGCGTCCTGGCATCGAATGTCGCGACCGATTTCTCGAGCGCCTCGAGCTTGCGTGCAAGCTCAGTGTTCGATGCCAGGACTTGGCGCAACTTCACGAATGCGCGCACGACATAGACCGACATCTCCACGGCCCGCGGACTGTTCAGAACCATTCCCGCCATGATGGCGCCGTGTTCCGTAAAGGCCAGTGGTGGGTATTTTGAGTTTCTGAACCTTTGCGAGGTGCTTGCAATTTGCAAGCGCTTGTCATGTAGGTCATTGATTCTCAAACGAATCACAAAGCCGTCTGGAAACCTGCCCAGGTTTCTGCGCACTTGCTGATTAAGCCGCTCGGTCCTCACACCATAGAGTTCGGCGAGATCTGCATCGAGCAACACCCGCTGACCGCGCACGATGAGTATTCGCTGCGCTATTTTCGCTGCGTCGACGTCGTGAGCGAGTGATGCCATCGCAGCCCATCATTTCAGAGCTGCGCATTTCTGGGCCTGCGCGAAACAACCGCGTGTCTCTAGAAATCAACAGGTTCCAAGCCAACTGGTCGCAAATTGCGACCAGTTCCCCTCCCCGCCTCCCGCACCGCATTAAACCTCTTGGCCCACTTCGGATTCGCGCGCCGAACTGCCCGCGCATTTCTGGGCCTGTGCGAGCGCGAGCGGGGGATTGCTGTAGGGCGTCGCCTTGACGTCCTTGCGTCGCTGGTCGCGGTGCTTGTGGGCGGCAAAGGCGGCGGCCCGCAGGACCAGGGTCAATTCTGAATGCATCGGCACACTCCTTGCAGAGCGCGCCACGCGACAGTCCCTCGCCGCGCCGCGCGCGGTTTCTCCGGCCGCCGTCCTCGACGGCCGCTCAATCAGCTTTGGAATGTTGGAGCCGGGCC
>JANNTO010000372.1:0-6131 GCA_031403675.1 Gammaproteobacteria bacterium
GCAGTGGATCTGCGCGAGCGGCTGCGCGCGCCGGTCGGTCTCGATATCGGCGCGCGCACGCCGGAAGCGATCGCGCTCGCGATCGTTGCCGAGATCCATGCCTGGCTCGCGGGCCGCGGCGGTCGCCCCTGGCGCGAAACACTGGATCCGGCGCGATCATGACGGCGGCCGATTCGCCCGGATTGCGCGGGGGGCGCGCTCCCTGCCCTGCGTTTCGATTCCGCAGGCCGGCGGCAAATCGATATGCGTGCGGTCGCCGCCCTCGCCCTGCCGCTCATCCTGAACAGCACCCTGCAGGCCGTGCTGAACCTGACCGATACCTGGTTCATCGGGCGGCTGTCGACGGCAGCGACCGCCGCTATCTCGGCAGTGCACTGGTTGTCCCTACTTGCGATTTTCCTGTTCGGCGGCGTCGCAATGGGCGTGCAGACCCTGGTCGCGCAGGCCTATGGCGCCGGCCGCTATCGGCGCACGAGCCTGATCGTCTGGATGGGACTCTGGGCATCGCTGCTGACCATCCCGGCGTTCGCTATGACCATTGTCATCGCGCCCTGGATGTTTCATAGCTTCGGCCTGCCGGCCGATGTCGAAGCGCTCGCGCTCGAGTTCTGGGGACCGCGCATGATCGGCGGGCCGCTGGCGGCGGCACTGTGGGCCGCGGTTGCGTATTTCAACGGCGTCGGCCGCACCCGCATTCCGCTGGTCATCGGCCTGGTCGTCGCCGTTTCAAATTTTGTACTGAATGAGTTGCTGATTTTCCAGCTCGGATACGGGATCGCGGGCGCCGCGTGGGCCACGACCATTGCGGAACTCGCTGGCGTCGGGCTTGCGATCGTGATGATCCTGCGTCTGCAACCCGCGCGCTTCCGGCCTGGCCTGACCTGGCGGCCCAATACCCGCCGCATCATCACGCTGGTTGCGCTCGGCCTGCCGATGGCGATGACCGCCTCGGCCGACATCGGCGCGGCCGCCGTGTTTCAACTGATGCAGGTACGCATGAGCATCGTGGACGGCGCCGCGACACAAATCGTCACGATCCTTACCTCGCTTGCCTACATGCCGGGCATCGGGCTTGCGCTCGCTGGCACGACGCTGGTCGGGCAATCAATTGGCGCGGGCGACCGTGACTGGGCCGAACGGCTGGGCAACCGCCTCATTGCGGTCGTCGCGTGTTTTATGGGCGGGATCGGCATGATCATCGCGCTCGTCGGCCCCTGGCTTGTGCCGCTATTCGTCAACACGAGTGACCCACACGCACTTGAAGTGATCGCGCTCTGCTCCTCGCTCCTGTGGCTCGCCGCGGCTTACCAGTTCTTCGACGGCGTCAATTTTGCCAGTGCGTTCTGCCTGCGCGGCGCCGGCGACGCGCGGGTGCCGGCATTGATCGTGCTGTCCTGCGGAACGCTGCTGTTCCTGCCACTGACCCATCTGCTGACGTTCTCGCCGGGTCGTGGCTGGATCGAGGACGCGCCCGGGCTTGGCCTCGGCGCGGTCGGAGGATGGACGGCGCTGCTCGTCTACGTACTGGCGATCGGGCTTGCGCTGTGGCTGCGCTGGCGCCACGGCGCCTGGCGGCTCATCCGCCTCTGAAAAAAGGGGAAAAAGGAAAAAGGGGACGTTACCCTTTTCCGGAGCTTCGGCAGAAAAGGGTAACGTCCCCTTTTTCCCCTTTTTTACTCGTAGTCGCGGGCGACGCGGAAACCGAGGTCCGACTGACGATGGGAAGTTGCTTCCGCGCCCCGCGCCGGTGCGCGCGCATCGCGCGGCCGGCTGGCCCAGGAACCGCCGCGCACGCTGGTCCGTTCGCAACCGCCCTGCCAGATCCAGGCACGCGCATCTTCCGGCCGGCCGAGGTAACTCGCGGTATAGCAGTCCATCACCCATTCACGCGCATTGCCGATGATGTCGAAGACGCCAAAGGCATTCGGCTTGTACTGCGCACCCGACGCGAGCGCCGTTGCGCGATCGCTGCAGCGGGCATTGGGCCAGGGCAGGCGCAACGCATCGACCGCCGACGAGTCGTAGACATTCGCGTAGTCGCAGGCGAGCGCAAGCACGGCGTCCTCGCTCGAATCGTTTTCGCCCCAGTAACGCGGAAACGAGGTGCCGCCTCGCGCCACGTATTCCCATTCCGCTTCCGATGGCAGTCGATAGGGTTTGCCGCTCTGCTGCGATAACCACTCGGCATAGGCGCGGGCATCGTCCCAATTCACGCACACGACGGGTTCGTCGTCGCGCGGCGGCAAAGCAAAGCCCGGATCTTGCCAGTCACGATCCCGCTCCTGCACCCATTGGCCGCCCAGCCAGACTCGGCATCCGGGCGCAGGAGCGGCACCGGTCGCTGCGACAAAGCGCCGGAACTCGCCAACCGTGATCTCGCGCCGCGAAACCAGGAATGGCCGCGTGAACGACAGCGAGACCGCAGGCGATTCGCCGGTATTCACATCGAGTTCCGCGGCATCGGGTGCGCTGCCGATCGCAAACTGGCCGGGTGGCACCAGCGCGAGCTCCGGACAGGCTTCGCAGTCCCTGGCTTCAGCAGGCGGCGCCGGCGTTGCCGTCTGCGCGAGCGCCTGCGGCGCGATCACGAACAGTGCTGCGACGAACAGACAGCGCATCAGCGATCTTCCGCGCCGGAACTACCCTGATCCAGATCCAGCGCGACCCGGAACCCGACATCATCGGCATGCAGACCGGCGGGCGCATCGCTGCGATAGCCGCTGCGGCTCTCGGCTGGCGGCGCGAGCCAGCTGCCACCGCGCTGCACGCGATTGCGGCAGCCGCCAAGCCATTCCCAGGCGCGCGCGTCACGCGGGCGACCGGCAAAACTGCCGGTCGAACAGTCCTGTACCCACTCCCGCACGTTGCCGATCACGTCATGCAATCCGAAAGCATTGGCGCTGAACTGGCCGACTGGCGCGAGATCAGAGTAGCCGTCGCGGCAGCCCGCATTCGGCCAGCCGAGCCGCAGGTTCGAATCTGCAACGAGATCATAAGTATTTGCGGAATCGCAGCCAGCCTCCGCGGCATCGCCCCAGGGCCGCAGTGTCCTGCTGCCCGCGCGCGCCGCGTACTCCCACTCCACTTCCGATGGGAGTCGATAACGCTTGCCGGTTTCGCGCGCGAGCCATTGCACATAGGCCTGCGCATCCGTAAATGAAACGCAGGTCACTGGGTGAACATCCAGCGCTACGGCCGGTGTTGCCGGGTTCTGCCAGCCACGGCGCGCATCCTGGCTGAAGCGGAGCAGCGCAGGATCCCAGTTGCGGCAGCCAGACCGCGGTTCGTGGCCGCTGTCAGCGATGAATCGCGCAAACTGCCCGCGCGTCACTTCGAAGCGACCGAACGCGAATGCACGTGGCAGATCGACCCCGATGGCATCGGCTTCCGCCGCCTGTGCGCCAACGGCGGGCGTCGCGCCCGGCGTGCCCAGCACGAAACTGCCGGCCGGAACTACGATCATCTCCGGGCAATCGTCGCAGTCGCGGAAAACTGCACCTGCCGCGCGCGGCGCTTCCGCCGCCGGCAAAGCCGTTGTCGCGCCCAAGAGCGCGATCAACAGCACCGCGCCCGGCAGTGGTCGCATCAGGAATCGATCCGTACCGGGACGAATATCTGGGCGTTGCCGCGCTGGATCAGCAGCGCCACAGTTGCGCCCGAGGCATCGACGGCACTGCGGAATTCACCGACCGTCGATACCTGCACGCCATTGACGGCGATCAGCACGTCGCCGGGCTCGACGCCGGCAACCGCCGCGGGACCATCGGAGTCCTCGACGATCAGGCGTCCGATCGTGCGCAGCTGCTGCCGTTCAGTGCCGGTGAGCGGCCGCACCGCGAGGCCGAGCTTGCCGGCATCGGCATCGCCCGGCGAGCCGCGCAGCGCCACCGCCGGTTCATCTTCGAGTTCGCCGACCTTGATGCGGACCTTGCGCTCGGACTTGGCGCGCCAGATCGTCAGAGTCGCATGGCTGCCGGGTCTGATGCCGGCGATGACGGCCGGCAGTTCACCGGAACGCTCGATGGCACCGGCATCCACCGCCAGAATCACGTCACCAGGCTTCAATCCCGCCTGGTCCGCCGGCCCGTCTTTCTCGACCTGGCTCACCAGCGCGCCACGCGGGCGCGCGAGACGGAATGAATCGGCGAGCGCCTGATTGACGTCCTGGATCGTCACGCCGATTCGGCCGCGCTGCACGCGGCCGCTCGCTATCAGCTGATCCTTGACGTTCATCGCGATATCGATCGGGATCGCGAATGAGACGCCCTGGTAACTGCCGGTGTGGCTGGCGATCTGCGAATTGATGCCGATCACCTCGCCGCGCAGATTGAACAGCGGCCCACCGGAATTGCCCGGATTGACCGCAACATCGGTCTGGATGAATGGTGTGTAGGCGTCGCCGGGCAGCGAGCGTGCCGTCGCGCTGACGATGCCGGCGGTGACCGAACTCTCGAAACCGAACGGCGAACCGATGGCGATGACCCACTCGCCGGCCTTGAGTCCGGTCGGGCTGCCGATGCGGACCACCGGCAGTTTGGTCGCATCGATCTTCAGCACCGCGACGTCGGTGCGAACATCCACGCCGACTATTTTCGCGCGATACTCGTGCCGGTCCGTCGTGCGCACCGTCACCTCACGGGCCTGATCGACAACGTGCGCATTGGTCAGGATGTAGCCGTCGGAACTGATCACGAACCCGGAACCCTCGCCGCGCGCCGGCGGCGGCCGCAGCCGCGGCCCGCCGAATCCGAAGCGGCGGAAGAACTCGTACAGCGGATCATCGGGTGAGAGTTCGGGCTCGGGCTGCTCTGCTGCCTGGCGCCGGGTGATCGTCGTCACATTGACGACCGCGGGGCCGTACGCATCCACCAGCGGCGTGAAATCCGGCAGCCCGCTTACCATCGCAAGCGGCGGCGGCGCGTCCGGGGCCGCAGTTTCCGCAACCGTGGGCGCGGTCGTGCTTTGCGATTCTTCCGCAGGCGGTGCCTGCCCGCTGCAACCGGCCAGCAAGCCAAGCAAGGCAATGGGCCATAACCAGCGCATCTGGATCGTCATTCGTGCTCCGGGAACGCCATTCGATTCAGCGCTCTGACTGCTGTCAGCCCTGCAAGTTTCAGTCACGCACATTAGTATTGCATCAAATGACACTCCGTATCCCGGGCATCCTGATCAGCGCAATGTTCATCATTGCGCCCTGCCTTGCCAATGACCTGCCGGCACGGCCGCGCGCGGTCCTGAAACAACAACTGGTGCCGGACACCGATGTCAGCGTGATCGTGCGCGATGTCGCAAGCGGCGCAAGTCTGGTCGAGCTGAACGCGGAATTGCCGCGCCCGCCGGCGTCCACGTTGAAATTGTTGCCGACGTGGGCCGCACTCGACCTGCTGGGGCCCGCCTACACCTGGAAGACCCGCGCCTGGGCCGATGCGCCGGTGGTCAAGGGCGTCCTGAAGGGCAACCTCTATCTGCAGGGCGGCGGCGACCCGCTGCTGACCATCGAGCGCTGGTGGCGATTCGTGGCGGACCTGCGCCAGACCGGGCTCAGGATCATCGAGGGCGACATCGTCATCGACCAGAATCGTTATGCCGCACCCGACGAGCGGCCCGAGGATTTTGACGGCAAGTTCTGGCGCACTTACAACGTGCTGCCCGATGCGATGCTGGTCAACTGGCAGTCATCTGACTTCACGATCCGGCCCTCTGACGATGGCGCGGGCATCGATATCCGGATCCAGCCGTTTCCGGAAGGGCTGGTGGTCGACAACCGGGTCACCCTGACAACCGGCCGCTGCGTCGGCCGCAACCGCCGTATCGGCTACACCATTGCGCCGACGGATCCCGGGCGCGTCGTCGTGACCGGCCGGCTGGCGACGAGTTGTGGACCGCAGACCCAGAGACTCGCCATCATGGAACCGGCGCAGTATGCGTACGGTACGTTCGTCACCCTGTGGCGTCAGCAGGGCGGCGAATTCAAGGGCGGCATGCTCCGCGCGCCGACACCGCCTGCCGCCCGACTGCTGCTGACTCATGAATCCCAGCCGCTGGCTGAGGTCGTGCGGGTCACCAACAAGTACTCGAGCAACATGATGGCGCGTTCGCTGGTGCTGGCGATTGCGGCCGAAAAAAGCGGC
>JANNTO010000373.1:0-23060 GCA_031403675.1 Gammaproteobacteria bacterium
GCCGGACAACACCGAGGCGGGCCAGATGAAGGACAGCGTGCTCGACATCCTGATCCACCTGTTCGAGAACTTCCTGGATACCGAGGATGACGCAACACCGGACCGCGACACGCTCAAGCAGGAGCTCGAGCAGGCCGGTTATCCGGAGGCCGACATCGAGCGCGCACTGATCTGGCTCGAGAGCCTGGCGACTGACCCGGATCGCGCCTTGAGCGAGGGCACGGCGCGCGCGGTACGCGTGTTCAGCGGTTCCGAGCAAATCCGGCTCGACACCGATGTGCGCGGCTACCTGCTGCACCTGGAAAACCTGGGCATCCTGTCCGCCGCACAGCGCGAGATCGTGATCGACCGGCTGCTGGCGCTTGAGGCCGACGACATTGACATCGAGCAGTTGAAGTGGGTGGTCCTGATGGTGCTGTTCAGCCAGCCCGGACAGGAAAACGCCTACCAGCGCATGGAAGATTTGGTGTTCGACGAGCGTCGGGACGCGATGCACTGAACGCCAGTCGCCCGCTTCGGCCATAGAGCCGCGGCCGGGCCCGCGGCTTTGGCGTCTTTGGGGATGACGGTGAGACGGAATAGATAATGAGCGCAAATCTCGTCATCGTCGAATCGCCGGCCAAGGCGAAAACGATCAAGAAGTACCTCGGTGCCGACTTTGAGGTGCTGGCCTCCTACGGCCATGTCCGCGACCTGATCGAGAAGGAAGGCGCGGTCAATCCGGACCGCGACTTCGAGATGACCTACCGATTGATCGAGAAGAGCCGCCCGAAACTCGAGGCGATCGAGCGCGCGATGAAGAAGGCGAGCGCACTCTATCTGGCGACCGACCCGGACCGCGAGGGTGAGGCCATTTCCTGGCACCTGTCGGAGATCCTGCGCGAGCACGGCGCACTCGACGGCAAGGAACTGAAGCGCGTGCGCTTCTACGAGATCACGAAAAACGCCGTGCGCGAGGCGGTCGCGCAGGCCGAGAGCGGCCTCAACGACAACCTGGTCAACGCCTACAAGGCGCGCCGCGCGCTCGACTACCTGGTCGGTTTCAATCTGTCGCCGCTGCTCTGGAAGAAAATCAAGCCGGGCCTCTCCGCAGGTCGCGTGCAGAGCGTGGCGTTGCGGCTGATCTGCGAACGCGAGGATGAAATATCGCGCTTCATCCGCCAGGAGTACTGGACCGTCGAAGCGGATGCGGCCAAGGACAAGTCGAAGTTCCCGGCACGCCTGATCGAGTATCGCGGCGGCAAGGTCGAGGCCGACACTCAGAAGAACCGATTCACGATCACGGACGAGCAGCAGGCACGCGAAGTCGAGCGCACCATCATCGCCGTGGCTGGCGGCTGGCTGACCGTCGAAAGTGTCGAGCGCCGGCCGAAGCGCCGCAATCCGGCGCCGCCTTTCACGACCTCGACCTTGCAGCAGGAAGGCGCGCGCAAGCTCGGCTTCACGGCGCGGCGCACGATGCAGACGGCGCAACGGCTGTATGAGTCCGGCCATATCACCTACATGCGCACCGACTCGGTGTCGCTGTCGAAGGATGCGGTTACCGAGATCCGCGTCATGATCCGTGAGACTTTCGGCGACCAGTCGCTGTCGGACGGTATCAACGAGTACAAGACCAAATCAAAAAACGCGCAGGAGGCGCACGAGGCGATTCGCCCCACCGCCGCCGCGGAGACGCCGCAGAAAGCGGAGCAGGATCTCCCGGATGAGGACCAGCGCCGCCTCTATGCGCTGATCTGGAAACGCGCGGTGGCCTGCCAGATGGCGCCCGCCGTATTCGATACGGTTGCGGTGGATCTCATCGCCGGCACCAGCGCCGTCGCCGGCGACGGCCGCCACGTGTTCCGCGCCAATGGCCAGACCCTGCTCGAGCCCGGTTTCCTCGCCGCCTATCACGAGGATCACGACGAGGATGAAACCGACGTCGAAAGCGAGGATGAGCGCAGCCTGCCGGTGCTCGAGGTAGGCGAGCGCGTGGCGCTCGAGACGCTGCGGCCCGAGCAGCACTTCACGCAGCCGCCGCCGCGCTACACCGAGGCATCACTCGTCAAGTCGCTCGAGAGTCACGGCATCGGCCGACCCTCGACCTATGCGTCGATCATCGAGACCCTGCGCTACCGGCGCTATGTCGAGATGACCGGCCGCGCCTTCATTCCGACCGACATCGGCAAGATCGTCAGCCGCTTCCTGGTCAAGTACCTCGGCACCTATGTGGATTACGGATTCACCGCGCTGATGGAGGACGTGCTGGACGAGATTTCGAACGGCGAGAAGGAATGGCACCTCGAACTCGGGCGCTTCTGGAAGCCGTTCACCGAGCTCGTGCAGCACATCGGCAAGTCCGTGACCCGCGAGGAAGTCGCCGAATCGCGCGAAGTCGGCCGCGACCCGGTCAGCGGCAAGCCGATCACCGTGCGCATGGGCGCCTACGGGCCGTTCGTGCAGCAGGGCACGCGCACCGATCCAGACAAGCCGCGCTTCGCGAGCTTGCTGCCGGGCCAGCGCATGGACGACGTCAAGCTCGATGACGCGTTGAAACTGCTGTCACTGCCGCGCGATCTCGGCCACGGGCCAGATGGCACGCCGATCAGCGTCGGCCGCGGCCAGTACGGCCCCTATGTGAAGTTCGGTGCGAAGTACGCCTCGATCAAGGAAGACGATCCCTTCACACTGGCCCTGCCGCGCGCGCTTGAGATCGTCGAGGCCAAGCTCACCGCCGATCGCGAGCGCACGATCAAGGATTTCCCGGATCACGGCATCCAGGTGCTAAAAGGACGTTACGGGCCGTATGTCACGGACCGCAAGCGCAATGCGAAGGCACCAAAGGACCGTGACCCGGCATCGCTTACGCTTGAGGAATGCCAGGCAATGCTCGCGGCCGCACCGGAGCGCGGCGGCGGCCGCTTCGGACGGCGCAAGGCCAAGCCTGCGGTGTCCGCAGCGCCAGAAACGCCCGCAGCAGCAACGGAAGCTGCAGCCAAGCGCGGATCGAAGCCGCGTTCAAGGGCCAGGACCCCCGCCGCGAGCGCACCCGCCGCGGCCGCCGCGCCGACCGCGAAGCCGAAAGCCGCGAAGAAGAAATCCGCGCCGCGCGCCGCCGCCAAGGGCCGCGCCGCCAAGGAGTAAGCCGTGACCGATCGCGTCGCCGTGCGCGCCTGGCTCACCGAACTGCAGCAGCGGATCGTGCAGGCGATTGAGGAAGCCGACGGCGCTGCACGCTTCGGACACGACCGCTGGACCCGCGCCGAAGGTGGCGGCGGCGAATCGCGCGTGCTCAGGGACGGCGCGCTGATCGAACAGGGCGGCGTCAATTTCTCCGAAGTGTCGGGCGCACATCTCCCCGCCTCCGCGACCCACGACCGGCCCGCACTGACGGGCAGTCCATTCTCGGCGCTTGGCGTGTCGCTGGTGCTGCATCCCCGCAATCCGCACGTGCCCACGACGCACATGAACCTGCGTTTCTTCATCGCCGAGCCAACCGGCGGTACCGCCGTCTGGTGGTTCGGCGGCGGATTCGACCTCACTCCTTACTATCCGGTGCACGAGGACGTGCTGCACTGGCATCGCGTCGCACGCGCCGCCTGCGTCGACAGCCCGGTCGGCACCTATGAGCGCTACAAGGCCTGGTGCGACCGCTATTTCTTCCTGCCGCACCGCGGCGAGACCCGTGGGGTCGGCGGCCTGTTCTTCGACGACCTGCAGGAACCTGGTTTCGATGCCTGCTTCGCCTTCGCGCGTGGCGTGGGCAATGCTTTCCTGCGCGCCTGGCTGCCGATCGCGGCGCGGCGTCGCGACACGCCTTTCGGCGAGCGCGAGCGCAGTTTCCAGCTCTATCGTCGCGGTCGGTATGTCGAGTTCAACCTGATCCACGACCGCGGCACGTCGTTCGGGCTGCAGTCCGGCGGGCGCACCGAATCGATCCTGATGTCGCTGCCGCCGCTCGCACGGTGGGAGTACGGCTGGCGGCCGGAACCCGGTTCGCCGGAAGAAGTGCTCTATCGCGACTACCTGCGTCCGCGCGACTGGTTGGACGAAGCCGAAGCGTCTTGAGATACCGACACGCCAGCCACGCCGGAAACTTCGCCGACGTGATGAAGCACGTGGTGCTCACCGCAGTGCTCACGCGTCTCGCGCTGAAAGACCGGCCGTTTTTCCTGCTCGACACGCATGCCGGGCGCGGGCTTTACGACCTGGCTTCGCGCGATGGCGCCGCCGAAGCGTCGCGCGGCATCCTGAAACTCGCCGCCGCGGTGCTACCGGACCAACCAGCGGCCTGCATCACGCGCTATCTCGAGATCATCCGCAGCTTCAATGCCGAAGACGGCGCACGGCTGCGCTGGTATCCGGGCTCGCCATTGATCGCCGCCGCGTTGCTGCGCAGCCAGGATCGCATGGCGTTCTGCGAAGTGCAGCCGCTGGAGGCCGACCAGCTGCGGCACGAATTGCGCGGCGACGCGCGCATCGGCGTGCACTGTCGCGACGGCTTCGAGGCGCTCGGCGCACTGCTGCCGCCGCTGGAGAAGCGCGGACTGGCGCTGATCGATCCGCCGTACGAGGAACAGGAGGCGGACCTGACACGCGTCGCCGATGCACTCGTCGCCACCGTGACCCGCTGGCCGCAGGGTGTGCTGATGGCCTGGTATCCGATCAAGCAGGGTGTGGTCGCGTCACGCCTGCATCGCCGGCTGCAGGAAGCGGGCGTCGAACGGCTGCTGGTGGCCGAACTCTGCATTCACCCAGACGACTCGCGGGCCGGGCTCAACGGCTCCGGGCTCGTGATCCTCAATCCGCCGTGGCAGCTCGATGCGGATCTGCGCCTGGCACTGCCGCGACTGCACGCCATCCTGTCCCCGGATGGTGCCGGCCGTACCCGCGTCGCGCTGCTGGAAAAGGCCTAAAAAAAGGCGGCAACCAGATCATCGGTTGCCGCCCTGGCGCGCGGAAGACCGCGCTTCAAGTTGTCGGAACTATTCCTTCGGCTTTTCCTCTTCCTTCTTGTCGGCGCCGCACTTGCCTTCAGCCTTCTTATCGGCGCCGCATTTGCCTTCGCCGCATTTGCCTTCAGCTTTCTTGTCGGCGCCGCACTTCCCTTCGCCGCATTTGCCTTCACCGCACTTACCTTCAGCATTCTTGTCGGCGCCGCACTTGCCTTCGCCGCACTTGCCCTCAGCTTTCTTGTCGGCACCGCACTTGCCTTCGGCTGGCTTTTCATCGCCGGGTGCCAGCATGTAGCCGGAGCTAAGCGCGCTGACCGCGAATGAACTGGCCTGGGCAACGCCCATGGCTGCGATGGATGTTGCAAGCGCCACGCCAATGGCAAGAGCGACCGGCTTTCTCAGAACTCGATTCGACATGGAAACATCTCCTTGGTTGATATTCTGGCGTCCGGGACTCATGCGCCCCAATCCACCGCTTCAAACACTTGCTGCGCGATGCCGTCCAGGTTTGCGAGTCCCTGGCCGACGATTGCGATGCTGCCGCGTGGTGCCGGCAGCACGACGCCTGCAAAACCCTGGCCCTCGATCTGCAGCGGCTCGGCGATCTCGCGGTGCCGCAGCAGCAGCACGGTGACCGTGCCTTGCGGCGTGCGCACCACCAGATGTGGCACGACCTGCCCATCGTATACGCAGCGCGCCGCGAAGGTCACGTCGCCGATCCCAGGCCGCAGGCGCGTGCCTTCTGGATCCAGCACGCCCGCGAGCGCGCCCGGCGTGATCGGGACCGTGGCTGCCATCGTGGCCGCCTCGTGCGCGACGTGGCCGATGACCTCGCGCGCGATCGAGGCGCGCGGCGCGCTGACCAGCAGCACCAGCCCGACTGCAAGCCCAACGGCAATGGACGCCGCGATCGCAAACAGGCGCGGCCGCCCCGTTGCCAGGGCGAAGCGCGGCTGCGGCGTGCGTCTGGTGATGCGCGTCGCTGGAACCGCGAGCGAGCGAGCAATCAGCCCGTCCATCGCGCGCAATTCGTCCTGGTAGTGCGCGCAGGCCGGGCACTGGCGCCGGTGGGTCTCAAGCAGGGCGTCGTCCGCAAACGGCTCCGCGCCGACCTGCCGTCGGAAGTCCAGGCAATTCATCATGGCGCCGGCTCCGGGCCAAGTCCGAGTTCGCGGCGCAGTCGCGCGCGCGCACGGAACAACCGCGTCAGCACGGCCCCGCGCTGCAGGCCCATCATCGTGGCGATTTCCTGTGTCGAGTAACCCATCAGTACCTGCAACACCAGCGGTTCACGGTATTCGTCGTCGAGCCGGAACAGCGCCGTGCGCATCGCTGCCAGTTCCCCGTCATCCTCGACCGCGAGGACCTCGGCCTCGGCGGCTACCAGCGCGTCGAGATCGGCGACCTCGAACCGCTTGCGCTCGAAACTGCGCGCAAACTCGCGGCGCACGATCGTCAGGAGCCAGGACTTCGCCTTGCCCTCGTCCGCCAGCGCCTCGAATGACTTCCAGGCCCGCAACATCGCCTCCTGGACCACGTCTTCGGCCAGCTGCCGGTCCCGGCCGAGCCAGAACGCGAATCGCAGCAGATCGGGACGCAGGTTCTCGCACAGGTCCCCAAAACGCCGACTCCGGTCCGTTTCTCCGTCGCCGCGGTTCATGTATAAAGACCGGCCATAGTCGCTGATTATTTCAGGCCCAGAACGGGCGACTCTAGCGCAGGAAATACCGGGCCAGGAGTCTTATGGGCCAACGTGTCACAGGGAGCTATCCGAGTACGCGCCTGCGGCGTATGCGCCGCGACGTGTTCTCGCGCCGCCTGGCCCGCGAAACCCGCCTGACCACCGACGACCTGATCCAGCCGCTGTTCGTGGTCGAGGGCCAGGGCAAGCGTGAACCCGTCGCCTCGATGCCGGGCATCGAGCGCCTCTCCACCGACCTCCTCGTGGCCGAGGCAGAGATCCTGTTCCGGCTCGGCATCCCGGCGGTCGCCCTGTTCCCGCTGCCCAACGCCGCGACCAAGACGCTGGACGGCCGCGAGTCGTGGAATCCGGAAGGCCTGGTCCAGCGCGCGGTGCGCGCATTGAAGCGCGCCGTGCCAGAGCTCGGGGTCATCACCGATGTAGCGCTCGATCCATTCACGACCCACGGCCAGGACGGCGTCATCGACGACCGCGGCTACGTGCTGAATGACGTGACCGTCGAGGCGCTGGTCCGCCAGGCGCGCTCGCAGGCCGAGGCCGGCGCCGACGTGGTGGCACCTTCCGACATGATGGACGGACGGATCGGGGCGATCCGCAAGGCACTCGAACAGGACGGCCGTCACGACACCCGAATCCTCGCGTATTCTGCCAAGTATGCTTCAGCCTTCTACGGACCATTCCGCGACGCAGTCGGTTCCGCAGCATCGCTCGGCAAGGCCGACAAAGCGACCTACCAGATGGACCCGGCGAACAGCGACGAGGCACTCCGGGAAGTCGCACTCGACATCGAGGAAGGCGCGGACATCGTGATGATCAAGCCGGGCCTGCCGTATCTCGACATCGTGCGGCGCGTGAAGGATGCCTTCGGCGTGCCGACCTTCGTCTACCAGGTCAGCGGCGAATACGCGATGCTCGCGGCGGCGGCCGGCCATGGCTGGCTCGATGAGCGCAAGACCGTGCTCGAGAGCCTCGCCTGCATCAAGCGCGCGGGCGCAGACGGCATTCTCAGTTACTATGCCGGCCGCGCTGCGGCGTGGCTGCGCGGAGACTGAATACTTGACCATGCTAACTGGCCCGGGGCGCTTCGTGCTGTTCGGCCATCCGGTCGGCCACAGCTGGTCGCCATTCATCCACGGCATGTTCGCCCGCCAGTTCGACCATGTGGTCGACTACAAGCTGCGTGACGTGCAGCCGGACGAGTTTCGCCACGCGGTCATCAACTTCTTCGTCGAGGGTGGCGGCGGCGCCAATGTCACGCTGCCGCACAAGCCGGCGGCCGCCGAGATCGTCAATGATCTTTCGGCGCGCGCGGAGCGCGCGCGCGCCGTGAACACGATCGTGCGCAGGAGCGCGACCGAACTCTACGGCGAGAATACCGACGGTGCCGGGCTGGTCACCGATCTGGTGCGCAATCTCGGCGTCACGGTCAGCGGCGTGCGGCTGCTGATCCTCGGCGCGGGTGGTGCGGTGCGTGGCGTGTTGGCACCGCTGCTCGAGCTGGAGCCGCGCGAGGTCCGCATCGCCAATCGCACGCCGGAGCGTGCCCACCGGCTGCGCGAGGAATTCTCGGATCTCGGTGAAATCTCCGCGTCGAGCTTCGATGACGTGGATGATCGCCCGTGGGACATCATCATCAACGCGACCGCGGCAAGCCTCGCCGGCGAGGTGCCGGCATTGCCGCCACACGCCGTCGGTCACGACACGGTGTGCTACGACATGGCGTATGGGCGCGGCAACACCGCCTTCATGCGCTGGGCCACCGAGCGCGGTTCCGTGCATGCCTACAAGGGCTGGGGGATGCTGGTCGAACAGGCTGCCGAGGCCTACTTGCTCTGGCACGGCGTGCGGCCGGAGGCCAGGCCGGTGATCGACGCACTGGAGCGGCTCTAGCCCGGCGGCGGGCCGAGGTATTCGTTCTTCAGCGCCACGTAGTGCGCCGCCGATTCCGCGAGATAGCCAATTTCCTGCCCGGTGAGCACCCGCATCTGGCGCGCCGGGCTGCCGACCCAGAGGGTGCGCGACGGCAGCTTCTTCCCCGCCGGCACCAGGCTGCCGGCACCGACGAGCACTTGGTCGCCGATCACGACGCCGTCCATCACGATCGCACCCATGCCGATCAGGCAGCGATTGCCGACCGTGCAGGCATGCAGGATCACGCGATGACCGACCGTGCAATCGTCGCCGATCAACAAGGGGATGCCGTTCTCACCGGCGAGGCGGGCACTCGCAACGTGCAGGATGCTGCCGTCCTGGATGCTGCTGCGCGCACCGACGACGATGTAATTGACGTCGCCACGCAGCACCGCTCCCGGCCAGATCGACGAATCGTCGCCGATCGTCACGCGACCGATCACGGTTGCCGTCGGATCGAGGTACACGTGCCGGCCGATTACCGGCTGCCATTCGAGGTATTGGCGAACGTTCATCCGCGCATGGTCACGAATTCTTCGGCGCTGGTCGGGTGAATCGCAATAGTGTCGTCGAAATCGCGTTTGGTCGCACCGACGCGCAGCGCCACCGCGAAACCCTGCAGCATTTCATCCGCGCCCATGCCGATCACATGCAGCCCGACGATGCGACGCTCTGCGCCGGTGGTCACGAGCTTGAGCTCCGCGCGGCGTCGCCGCTCGGTCAGGCCGTGATAGAGCGGCATGAAATCACCCTGGAACACCTGGACTGCAGCGCCGTGCTCGGCGCGCGCCTCGGTTTCGGTCAGGCCGACTGTGCCGATCGGCGGATGACTGAAGACCACGGTCGGGATCAGGCGGTAATCGAGCTGCCGGTCGTGCTCGCCGCCGAACAGCCGGTCGGCGAGCCGGCGGCCGGCCGCAATCGCGACCGGCGTCAGTTCTGCGCGTCCCGTCACATCGCCGATCGCATGAATGCCAGGAGCGCTGGTGTCCTGACGCAGGTCGGTCGTGATCTCTCCCCGCGCGCCGATGGCAACACCCGCTGTGGCAAGTCCGAGGCCCGCGGTATGCGGGGTCCTGCCGATCGCCCAGATCACGCATTCAAACGGGCCGAGTCTGCGGCCGTCGGCGAGTGCAATGCGATGACCATCCGCGGCGCTCGAAATGCCGGCCGGCTGCGCCTGCCCGGCAATTTCGATGCCGTCGGCCTGCATCGCCGTCATCAACCGCTGCGACAGCATCTCGTCGAACGAGCGCAGCATACGAGCGCCGCGGATCGCAACCGTCACGCGCGTCCCGAGCGCGGCAAATACGCCCGACAGTTCAGCCGCAACATAGCCACTGCCGAAGATCGCGACCGACGCGGGCCGGCGTTGCAGCGCGAAAAAGCCATCCGAGGTGATACCGGCTGCGGCGCCTGGGAAGTCCGGAACGATGGCTCGGCCGCCGGTCGCGATCACGATCTGTGCGGCATCATGCTGCTCGGCGCCGATCGCAACCCGCCGCCCGCCGGTGAGGTGCGCGCGCTCGCGCACCAGCACCACCTTGCGTCGCGCCAGACCCTCCAGGTAGATGCCGTGCAGGCGATGCACATAGGCATCGCGGCGCTCCTTCAATGTCTGCCAGTCGTGGCCTTTGAGTGCGAGGTCGAATCCGTAACCCGCGGCATCCCCGATGCCATGCGCAAGTTCGGCAGCGTGGTACATGATCTTCTTCGGCACGCAGCCCACATTGACGCAGGTGCCACCGATCGGGCCGGGCTCTGCGAGCAAGACGCGCGCGCCGTGTTCGGCCGCGCGCTGGGCGCAGGCAAGCCCACCGCTGCCGCCGCCGATCACGATCAGATCCCAGTGTTGCGCCATTCCTTCCTCGCGCAGTCGTCGCGAACCCGGATGATATACTCGAGCCGGCCATGCCCTGGATTATCACGCTCGCATCCATCGCGCTCATCGCCGCCGCAGTCGTCGCCGCCCGCCGCGGTCTGGTCCGCCTGAACGAGGACCGGCAGCAAGCCTGGGCCGCGCTCGAGACCCAGCTCGGCAAGCGCCAGGAACTGATCACGCGGATCGTCGAGTTGTGCGCGCGGCTGCTGCACGAAGAGCACGAAGCGATCGAGCGGGTCACCCATGCGGCCGATGCGGTGCTCGCCGCCGCCCGGCGCGAGGACATCCCGGCACTGGCCGCAGCCGAGAAGGCGCATCAGGCTGCGGTCGCGACCCTGCTCGCGCTCACCGGCAACTACCCGCAATTGGCGGGCAGCGGCGCCTTCGGTGCGCTGCGCGATCGAGTCGCCACGCTTGACGCGCGCGTTGCCGATTGCCGCGAGAGGTACAACCTGGCGGCCAGCATACTGAACATGCGATACAACGCGTATCCATACCGGCTCGTGGCCTGGAGTTCCGGCGTGCGCCCCGCCGCAGTGCTTGGTTTCGGCGACCGCGCGTCAGGCAACGCGTCGTCTTCGTAGCATGCTGAAGATCGCGACCTGGAACGTCAATTCCCTGCGAGTGCGGATCGATCACCTGCGCCAGTGGCTCGCCGCCAATCCGGTCGATGCAATCGCGTTGCAGGAACTGAAGCTCCCGGATGAACAGTTCCCGCGCGCGGAGCTCGAGGCGCTCGGTCTGCAGGCCGTGCACTACGGCCAGAAGACCTATAACGGTGTCGCAATTCTCGCGCGCCAGGCTCCCGTGGACGTCGTCAACGGAATACCAGGCGATGACGACCCACAACGGCGCGTGATTGCGGCAACCATCGGCGCGGTCCGACTGGTCAATGTGTACGTGCCGAACGGCCAGACGGTCGAATCGGAGAAATACGCCTACAAGCTGGCCTGGCTCGAACGCCTGTTCGCCTATCTCGAGTCACTGCTCGTGCAGCACCCGCTGCTGCTGGTGACCGGCGATTTCAATATCGCGCCGGAAGACCGTGACGTGCACGATCCGGTGCAGTGGGAGGGCTCGGTACACGTCAGCGCGCCTGAGCGCGCGGCGCTCGCGAAGATCGCCGCACTCGGATTCACCGACTTGTTCCGGCACTTCGAACAACCGCCGAAGTCCTTTTCCTGGTGGGACTACCGCATGGGGGCGTTTCGCAGGAACCATGGATTGCGTATCGATCTGATGCTGGCGTCCAAAGCGCTGACCGGGCTCTGTACGGCCTGCACGATCGACCGCACCACACGCGCCTGGGAACGGCCTTCGGACCATGCGCCGGTCACCGCCTCGTTTGACATAGCGTGAGCATCAGGATGTGACCGCCCGCATGAACGCGGCATTGGCCCGGGCTGGAACGCCGGGAGACAGCGTAAAATCGCTGGCAGAAACGCCTCAAAAGGACGCAAGACACCGCGTGCCAGGAGCCTATCGCCGCAGCGATTTCGACGTCACCGACACGGTGCAGGTCAGCTCGCCGGCCGCCGTGCGCAGCGCCGTGCTCCAGCTCTATTCAGACACCTGGCCGGGCGCGCCGCGGGCGACGCTCGAGACTGCGCTGCACGATTTCGAGCGCCTGTTCACCGGCCAGACACCCGGCTATCTCGGCGTCGATACCGTCTATCACGACCTGCAGCATTCACAGGATGTCGTGCTCGCAATGGCGCGCCTGATGGCCGGTTACGAAAAAAGCCATGCCGACGGCCCGCGCATCGGTGCGGAGCGCGGGTTGATGGGCATGATCACCGCCCTGTTTCACGATTCGGGATACATCCGTGAAACCAACGAGGCTGCCATTCCGAATGGCGCCGTGTTCACGCGCAATCACGTGACGCGCAGCGCCAAGTACCTCGCGAAATACCTCCCGACCACCGGTCTCGGCGAATGGGTGCCGGTCGCGACGCGCATCGTGCACTTCACCGGTTACGAGATGCCGCTGGATTCGGTGCGGGTCAGCGATTCGCGCGATTGCCTGGTCGGCCACCTGCTCGGCACCGCCGACATGCTTGCGCAGATGGCGGACCGCTGCTATCTCGAGAAATGCCGCGACCGCCTGTACGCCGAGTTCGTGCTCGGAGACGTCGCAGTGCGCGTGGGTAATGACGGGCTCAAAGTGCTGTACGGCTCAGGGTTGGATCTGCTGCGACAGACGCCGAAGTTCATTGCCTCGACGATTGACCACCGCCTTGGCAAGGCATTCAACCACGCGTATCGCCATGTCGAGCCGCTGTTCGGCGGTGAGAATCCGTACATGAATGCAATCGCGCAGAACGTGGAATATCTCGGCCGTCTGACCCGCGGCAGCCGCTGGCCAATGCTGCGCCGCAATCCACCGGTGTTCACCGTCCTGCCCAACGCCATGGACGGCGTGCGTACGCTCCTGCTCGAGCACCTCAAGGAAATCCTGAACTCGCCGCCTGCGCAGATCAACGCGAACTGAAGCGTGCCCAGCGCGACCGCATCCGCGGCGGCGCATCCACCCCGAGTACGTAACGCTCGTGTATTGAAGGAAGCCGCGCGAGGATTTGCGCCTCGCCGTCGACGCCATTGCCGGCGATCGCTGCGGCGAGCAAGCGCGTCGTCATCTGCTGTAACGCTCGGTGCGACACCGGCGCATAACTCAGGTGCCATGGTTCGGGCTGCACGCCCCGGCCGCGACGCGTGTAGGGCCGGTAGAATCCATAGCGCTGCATGTTGGCGCCCAGCCACGCCGCAAGCGGTGCGAATGCCCCGCCGCGGCGGAACTCCTGCACTTCGAGTCGCGGCTGGTACCCGGCGGCGATGACGTGGCCGTCGGCGACGTCGATATCACTGCCCCAGTGATGGCGGCTCGCGCCCGGCAACGCCGACCAGAGCAGGATGGTCTCGATACGCTGACCGGGATCGAGCGCGCTGATCCGCACTGGCTTGCCGGCGCGGTCCTGCACCGCGCGCGCACCGCGATACTTGGCATTCCAGATCGCGCGCTGGCGCTCGAAGTCGCGGAATGACGACAGTGGCACGAGGTCGAACCCAGCGCGTCCTGCGGCCTCACGCATTGCCAGGAACGGCGGTACGGCCGCCGCGTGCAGCATGCAGCGCGGTTCGGTCAGCGTGACGATATGACCGCGGTCGCGGCCGGTCAGTTGCAGCCCGTTCAAGCCGGGTATGATGAGCGCTTATTCATTGGGCCGCCACGACCGGATGAAACGGATTCTCGGCAGCAAAGGGCTCGCGATTGCGGCCGCCGCCGGCGCGGTGGTCGGCATCGTATTGGCCGCTGTGATCATCACGGGCTGGGGGCCGGCGACGCGTTCCGGAAGCTGGCTGTGGGCGCTGGCGGGTCTCGGTGGGCTGCTCATCCTGGCATTCTGGGCAGGGCGCCGCTATGCGGCACGCGTCGAAGCGCCACTCGCGGATTTGTTGCGCTCAGTCGAGCGGCTCTCCGCCGGCGACTGGTCCGCACGCATTGATGTGCCGCAGGGCCGCATCGGCGGCGCGCTCGGCAGCGCACTCGAACGACTGCGCATCAATCTCTCCGATCACGCCGCAACCGGCCGCGCGCTCGACATCATGCTGGACAGCATGAACGACGCGGTGTTCCTGACCTCGCCGGACGGACTGATCAAGCGCGTCAACGTTGCCGCGACCCAATTGCTCGGCTGGTCACAGATGGAACTGCTCGGCCGCGAACTCGCCTACGTGATCTCCGACCAGGACCGCCCGAACTTCAATATCGAGCAGGCCGCAAACGATATGCTCGAACTCACGGTGCGCACGCAAAGCGGCCAGACGATTCCGATTTCGTTGTCGGGCTCGATCATGTCGGCCGAAGACCCGCGCTTCCAGGGCTGCATCTTCGTCGCACGCAATATCACGGAACGCAAGCGTGCCGAGCGGCGCATCCGCTATCTCGCGCGTTACGACACGCTGACCAAGGTCCCGAACCGCCTGCAGTTTCAGCACTCGCTGCAACAAGCGATTGCGCGCGCGCGGCGCTCCGGCACGGAACTCGCGTTGCTCTATATGGACCTCGACCGTTTCAAGGAGGTCAACGACAACTTCGGCCATGCCGCCGGCGACCGCGCGCTCGAGATCCTGACCGAACGCATGGGCCGCAAGCTGCCGCGCGAATCCATGCTCGGCCGGCTCGCCGGGGACGAGTTCGCGGTGTTCGTCGAGAACCTGCCGGCAGAAACCGACAACCGCCCATCGATCGCCGCGCTCGCACGCGAAGTGCTGGATGAACTCGGCCGACCATTCCAGCTCGGCCAGCACGAGCTTTATGTGACCGGCAGCGTCGGAATTGCGCTCTGCCCGCGCGACGCAGACAACGTCGTGGACCTGATCCGCGACGCCGATGCCGCGATGTACTACTCGAAGCAGAATGGCGGCAACAGCCATAGTTTCTTCACGCCCGAGATGAGCGTGGTCGCGGTCGAACGATTGATGCTGAAGAGCAAGCTGCGCAGGGCGGTTGAACGCGACGAATTTGTCATCATGTACCAGCCGAAGGTGGACCTGCGTGACGGCCGCGTGGTCGGCGCCGAGGCGCTGATCCGCTGGCGCCTGCCCGGCCAAGGCGACATCTCGCCCGCGCAGTTCATTCCGCTCGCCGAGGAATCGAACCTGATCCAGGAAATCGGCGTATGGGTGCTGAAACGCGTGTGCCGCGATTACCGCACCTGGCAGGACCAGGTGCCGAAGCCGGGCCGGATCTCGATCAACTTGTCGCTGAAACAGCTGCGCCAGGCGGAGTTCCTGACCCGCTATCGCTCGGTGTTCGACGACTCGGGCGTCGCGCCGTCGAACTTCGAGCTCGAGATCACCGAGACCACCCTGATGACCGAGGCGGGCCGCATGGTGCGCCTGCTCGACGAACTGCACGCGATGGGTCTGCATCTGTCCATTGACGATTTCGGCACCGGTTATTCGTCGCTGTCGGCGCTGCAGCAGTTCCCGGTCGGCACGCTGAAGATCGACCAGTCATTCGTGCGCCATGCGACCGTCTCGCGCGAGGATGCGACGCTGGTGCGCACGATCATCGAGATGGGCAAGAACCTCGGCCTCGAGGTGGTCGCCGAAGGCATTGAGTCGCAGCAGCAGCTCGATTTCCTGCGCAGCCGAGATTGTCACTATGGCCAGGGACGGTTGTTCGGCGAACCGATGACGGCCGAGGATTTCCTGCGACTGCTGCTCGCGCAGGTGCGCGGCGAAATCGGCTACCGACGGATGTTTGCCAGCGCCTGAAATCGCGCCGCGGCCTCAGACCTTCCCGACTCGCGCCGCGCCGTCGCGACGCATGTAGATCCGCACCCGCTCACCGATCGCGAACGACTGGTCGCGTGCCTGCAGCACCGCGATCGTGCGCCCGCTTTCGAGCTCGACCGTGAACAGCCAGGCGTCCTGGCGCGTTGCGCTTTCCTCGATCGCCTGTCCGGCGACGGCGCCGGCGACGGCGCCGACCGCGCCTGCGAGGTTCTGGCCGGAACCGCTGCCGACCGCGCGCCCGGCCTGGTAACCGATCAGGCCGCCGCCGATGCGTCCGAGAGCGGTGCGCTGGCCTTCGATCACCGCATCATCAATGGCGACGACTTTGCCGTATTTGACGTCCCAGGCGACTCGTGCCTCGTGGCGCGCATAGACGCGGCCGCTCGCGGGCGATGCGCAGCCCTGGGCCAGCAGGACTGCGGCGAGTACCGGCAGAATCCAGCGGATCCGAATCGGCATGGCGGACTCCTGGCACCGCGGAATGCGGCTCCCTCGACACGGGTAACGCAGCAGGACCCCGGCGGTTGACGACCGGGTATGCTTTGTCGACGCAGGCCGCAAATGCGCCGCGGCCGGGGGTTGGCGCTTGGAAAACAGCGTCTTGGAGGATGTCCTGCTGCTGCTGACCGCGACTCTCGTCGTGGTGGTCGGCTTGCGCCGCCTGCGTCTGCCGCTGATCCTCGCCTTCCTGCTGGTCGGCATGGCGGTCGGACCCTATGCGCTTGGCTGGGTCGCGGCGACCGAAACGACCAGCACGCTCGCCGAGTTCGGGGTCGTATTCCTGCTGTTTACGCTCGGACTGGAGTTTTCGCTGCCCCGCCTGCTCGCGACGCGCGGCGAGGTATTCTGGCTCGGCGGCATCCAGGTCGGCGCAACGACGGCGGCGGTCGCGGCACTCGCGTGGTATTTCGGACTCGCGCCAGAAGTTGCAATCCTGCTCGGCGGCGCGGTCGCAATGTCTTCGACCGCGATCGTGCTGCGCCAGCTCACCGAGCAGGATGAACTCAACCGTACGCATGGCCGTCTTGCGTTCGGCACCCTGCTGTTCCAGGACCTCGCGGTCGTACCGTTCCTCGCACTCGCCGGCGTGCTGGCATCGCCGCAGGACCAGTACGCGACGACCGAGATTGCCTACGCAGTCGCCAAAGCGGCGATTGCACTGATCATCGTGCTCGCCGCAGGCCGCTGGCTGTTGCGGCCGCTGTTCCACGAGATCGCAGCGAGCGGTGCGCCTGAGCTCTTCACCTTCGCCGTGCTGTTCGTTGCGACCGGCTCGGCCTGGGCCACGCATGCCGCCGGCCTGACCTTCGCGCTCGGTGCGTTCCTCGCCGGCATGATGCTGGCCGAGACCGAATACCGGTACCAGGTCGAGGCCGGGATCCGGCCGTTTCGCGACACGCTGCTCGGGCTCTTCTTCGTGACGATCGGCATGCAACTCGACGTCCCGGGCCTGTTTCATCAACTGCCGACGGTCATCGGGCTGCTCGCGGGACTGCTGCTGCTGAAGACCGTAATCGTGATGCTTGCAGCGCGCATTTTCGCGGGTCAGTGGTTCAAGGCGCTGCGCACCGGTATCGTACTGTCGCAGGGTGGCGAATTCGGCTTTGCGCTGTTGGCGTTGCTGCTACAGAACCGGCTGATCGGCGCCGAGTTCACGCAACCCCTGCTCGCCGCAATCACGCTCAGCATGCTGGTGTCGCCCTTCCTGATTCGGCACAACAAGCGCATCGCGCGGTTGGTGCTGCACGAAACCGGACCGGCGTCGACGGAACTGGTCAGCCTCGACGCCCCGGACCAGGCGCTCGCGGCACGCGAACACGTGATCCTCTGTGGCTATGGCCGCGTCGGGCAGAACATCGCACGCGTGCTCGAGAGCCAGGGTTTCGAGTTCATTGCCATGGATCTCGATCCGTTGCGCGTGCGCATCGCGCGCGCGGCCGGCGACGCGGTTGTCTATGGGGACGCGGCGGACGACGGCATGCTGCAATCCGTCGGCCTGGACCACGCCAGTGCGGTGGTCGTGACCTTCTCCGATCCGGCACGGTCGCTTGCGATCGTCCAGGCCGTGCGCCGCAAGCGCAAGGACCTGCCGCTGCTGGTGCGGACCATGGACGACACCCAGCTCGAGCAGCTGCTCGCGGCTGGCGCAACGGAAGTAGTTCCCGAGACGCTCGAGGCCGCCCTGACGCTCGCGTCGAATGCGCTGCTCGCGCTCAACGTGCCGATGTCGCGCGTGATCCGTACGGTCGGCGACATCCGCCAGCAACGCTACAAGACGCTGCGTTCGGTCTTGGTCCGCGACGGCGCGGGCCGGATCGACGAGACCGGCATGTTCGCGGAGGAACTGCACACCGTGGTGCTGCCGCCCGGCGCCTGGTCGATCGGCCGGACCATCAATGAAATCCGCAGCCGCGGCGCCGAGGTGTCATTCACCGCGGTGCGGCGTGACGGCATCGTCGGCCGCGATCCGGACCCCGGCATGGTGCTCCGCGAGGGCGATGTTGTCGTGCTGTTCGGCACGCCTGAGGCGCAGGAACACGCCGAAGCGGTGCTGCTCGCCGGCTGAAAAGGGAAGAGGGGACATCTCCCTTTTCCCAAAGGATCGAAGGAAAAGGGAGATGTCCCCTCTTCAGGGGAAAGCGATGTCGACGCTGCCCGAACCGGTGTCGATGATGCCACTGCCGGCGCCTTCCTTCATCCGTACGGTCCAGATGTCATCCGCTTCGCGCACCGTGGCGCCTGGCGCATCGACGTCCACGCCGCCGCTGCCGGTATTGATGCGGATCTCCATCGACGGCATCGTCGAGGAACGCAGGCTCACGCTGCCCGAACCGGTGTCAATCCTGAGCCGGCCGAGCGCCGAGAGGTCGCCCTCGACCTCGACGCTGCCCGAGCCGGTGTCCACGTCAAGATCCCGGACATTCGAGACCGCGCGCGCGTGCACCGAACCAGAACCGGTGTCTGCATCGATCGGACCGCTGAAATGGTCGATCGTCACCCGGCCGGAGCCGGTGCTGGCCGAGGCTTCGCCCGATCCATTGCGGATCTCGACCGAGCCTGAGCCCGTGTCGGCCACGATCTCGCATTCGCAGTCGGTGATCGTGACCGAGCCGCTGCCGGTATCGGCCCTGACTGCTCCGCGGTGACCGATGATCTCGACCTTGCCGCTGCCATTGTCGAGGTCAAGAAGCCCCTCGCCGCCCGTGGATCGCAGCAGTCCGCTGCCGCCGTCAAGCTGTAGCTCGCCGGAGAAACCATTCGCGACCGACTCGCCGAGATGATTGTTGACGCCCAGTTTCGCACCGACCGGGGCGCGGATCACAAGGTCCACGCGGACTGCGGGCGCGTCGTCGCGGTCGCCGGTGAGCCGGATGCGCTCGCCGAGATGCTCGGTATAGGTTGTGCCCCACCAAATCGAGGTTGCGCCGGACCAGTAGAGCTTCGGAAAATTTTCGCGCGGCAGGAACACATCGAAGCGCGAGCCGGCGCCGACATCCGCGGTCCGGTACCGGATCAGGCCCAGCAGGCGTTCGGCCTCGGCCTTCGACTGCGCGTCGATGGTCGCGGTGGCCGTAACGTGCACGCCGGCGGCGCTGCCACGCAGGACGCGGACGTCGCCGATCAAGTTGCGGACCTCGAGGCCCTCGATCGATTCGCCCTTGAACTGCCAGGCGCGCGTCACCGTCGCGCTCTCGGCCAGGGCGGGGAGGCTCGCCGCAAGCAGGCCGACTGCGACGATGGCGCCAAGGAACTTCTGCATGGTCATGACTCCGGAATCTGGATGAATGGCTCAGGATGTCTCGTCGCGGTAGCGGCGCACCCACATGGCGGCGGCCAGCAGCAGGCCGGCGGCGACGACACCGAGCCACAGGTCGGGTGAGCTATAGAACTCCTTCAGGCTGCCGACCATGTCAAGATTGCTCAGCTTGCTGAGCTTGCTGAGCTCGGCGCCGGCCTCGGATGACGCCACGTCAGCGGAATCGCTGCGCTGGCCCAGCAGCCGATACAGGCCGAACAGCCGACCGGTGATGAAATCCCCGGCGTGCTCCGAGTACAGCAGCACGCGCTCGAGCACCCAGATCGCGACCGGTGGCAGCACGGCCCACAGGAACGGGCCCTTGGGCGCCCAGGCGGATGCGAGCATCAGGTAGCCGACGACCGGCGCGTACCAGAGCATCGCGGTGATGCACCAGAGGAATGCGATCACGATACCGCCGAAGATCGCCTGCGGCTGCCACATGACGCCCGCAGACATTCCCGTCATTGCCAGCTTCGCCGATCCGCCGGCTGCGACCACCAACTGCGCGAGCACCGCCGCGGCGAGCGAAACCAGCGGGATGACAATCGCCGCAACCGCAAACTTCGACAGCACGGTTTCAACATCCGACAGCGGCAGCGATTTCCAGAACAGTACGCTGCGATCGCGGCGGTCGGCATAAAGCGAATCAAGCGCATAGAACAGCGCGATGGTGCCCATGACCATGTCCATGACCAGTGCCAGACCCGCGTAGACGATCGTCAGCAGCCGGATCTGCATGTCCTGCGGGAACTCGCCGAATGGTGTGGTTGCCTCGATCGAGCCAATCGGCCCGAGATGCACGTTGCCGGTCACGGTAAACAGCGCCAGACAGGCCAGCACGATCAGCGGCGCGACCCAGATCGCCTTATTTTCCCAGATCTCGCGGCGGATCAGCCAGATGAACCGGTTCATGCGCGTGCTCCCTGTATCGTTGCGACGAACAGGTCGGCGACCGAGGGCACGCCCACTTCACCGAGTCGCTCGAGTTCCGCGCGAGCCGCGCCTTTGAACAGCATGTGCGTGCGGCCGAGACCCTGCCGCTCTGCAATCGGTTGGTGCGTGCGTGCGGCCGCCAGGTGCTCGGGACGCACCGCGACTTGCGCGTAGTTCTCCTGCACTTCGTCCATGGTCGCGTCCAGCACGATGCGGCCGCGATCGATGAACAGCAGGTCGGTCAGGATGTGCTCAACCTCTTCCACCTGGTGCGTCGTCACGAGGATCGTGCGTTGTTGATCGAAGTACTCGTTCAGCAGCGTCTCGTAGAACTGCTTGCGCATCAGGATGTCGAGGCCGAGGGTCGGCTCGTCGAGCACCAGGAGCTTCGCGTCGATCGCCATCACCAGCGCAAGGTGCAGCTGTGTGACCATGCCCTTGGAAAGTTCCTTGACGCGGCTGGTCTGCTTGATGTCGCTGCGTGCGAGAAAACTCTCGCAGACCTCGCGGCGGAACCGCGGATGCGTGGCGTCGACAAAAGCAATCAGCTGGTGCACGCGGATCCAGCGCGGCAGCACCGCAACGTCGGCGATGAAGCAAACGTCCTGCATCAGCTGGTGGCGCTGGCGGTAAGGATCGAGGCCGAGTACCGAGAGCTCGCCGTGGAAGCGCGTGAGCCCCAGCAGGGCCTTCAACGCAGTGGTCTTGCCGGCGCCATTCGGGCCGATCAGGCCGACAATGCGACCCGAGCCGACCTTGAAGGAAACGTCATTGAGCGCGTGAGTCTGGCCAAAAGTCTTGCCGAGCCCACGCGCCACGATCAAATCAGTCACGCTCGTCTCCCCCGGCTGTGTCGTCGTCTTCGCGCACGGATTTCAGATTGGAAGCCGGCGCAGGTGGAATTTTGTCGAGGGCGTCCAGCAGCTCTCTGGGCTCGAAACCCAGGCGCTGGATGCGGCCCGCAATCTTGGGCCACTCCTCCTCGAGGAAATGCTGGCGTTCGTCTTTCAAGAGCGCGCGGCGCGCGCCTTCGGTCACGAACATGCCGCGTCCGCGGCGTTTTTCGACCAGCTGCTCGTCGACGAGTTGCTGGTAACCCTTCAGCACGGTCAACGGATTCAGCCGGTATTCGGCCGCGACGCTTCTGACCGACGGCAGCGGATCGCCGTCATTCAGTACGCCTTCCAGGATCATCGCCACCACGCGATCGCGCAGTTGGCGGTAGATCGGCAGGCTGTCGTTCCAGTTGGTGTCCATGCTTTACATCTAAGTGAGTTGGCCCGCTACCAGACTACTTTAGCAGAGCACTTGTGGCAGCACCCTGCACCGCCGCATTCGATTGCTCGCCGGCATTGGTCTGCGCGACCAGCGAGGCTGCGCGCTTGGCCACCACGACGATTTCCGGCAGCTGGGTCGTTTCCGCGAAGGTCGCGTCCATCTGGAACTCGCGCTTCGCAACCACGATCACTTCCGGCAGCATCACGGACGCGATCTGCGCCTCGTTGACCATCGTCAGCTCGCCGACTTCCACGATTCCGCGGGGGGCCGCGGCGACGTGGGCCTGATCCATCACAAGTCCGCTCAGTGACACGATGGTGATCGCTGCGATTGCGCTGACGGTCCTGCGGGTGCTCTTTTCAACCAACGTAAACATGACTTTCTCCTTTGTCCGATGTACTGATGTGCTCGTCTGGTGTTGTAGTGAACTACAACACCGACTCTAGTGCAAGTGTTTTTTGAGAAGAAAAGCTGGGTACTACAGAAAACCACTCAGAAACAATGAGTTACGATCGTAAAATTCTTGCGCGCAGGGCCCTCTCCGGGCTTCGGCAGGCTCATGGCGCGGGCTTTTCCGCAAGAACCGAACACCTCCGGGGCCTCCCGGACGTTCAAACAAGTGCCGGCCCGACCATCAGCGGTAAAGTGGCCGGCGATGGAGGCAGGGGACGCTGACGCACAATTGATGCTGCGCTACACCGCGGGCGATGGGCGTGCGTTCGATGAGCTCTACGCGAATCATCGCAGCGGCCTGTGGCGCTTTATCCGACGCTCGGTGCACGACACTGCGGCGACCGATGACGTGTTCCAGGAATGCTGGTCGCGAGTGATCGTCAATCGCGAACGCTACCGGCCGACGGCGCGTTTCGCGACCTGGTTGTACCGGATCGCGCACAACTGCTGCATGGATCACTGGCGACGCAGTACTCGCCGCGGCCGGCGCGAGACGGCGGACGACGATGCAGTCGCGGCGGCGGCCGACGGATCTTCGCACGGGCCGCTCGAGGCATTGCAGGCCGGCGAAGCCGGCGAACGCCTGGAAGCGGCGCTCGCGCGATTGCCAGAGGAACAGCGCGCTGTCTTCCTGCTTTATGTCGAGGGCGGGTTGTCGGTCGCGGAGATCGGCGAGGTTACTAACGTGAATCCGGAAACCGCGAAGAGCCGGCTGCGCTACGCGGTGGCACGATTGAAGGAATTGCTCGGCGCCGATGCGCCGGCGGACTGAGGACATGGAAACGGACCAAGACAAGCCCATCGCACGCGAACCCTGGCAGCGGCTGCTCCGGGAGCGTTACGACGCGCCACCGGAGCTCACCG
>JANNTO010000374.1:0-4446 GCA_031403675.1 Gammaproteobacteria bacterium
GGATCGCATCGACGCAGGCCGCGACGAAATAGGCCGTGAGCGTCAGCAATACGCCGCGCCGCTCGAACTCGCCGCGGTTGCGGGCGCGATGGGCGAGCACCGCCGTCAGGTCTGCCTCGAACACGGTCGTCACGTGTGGCGCGGTCTGCAGCAGGCTCTCGACCATGTGCGCGGCGATACGCCGGCGCATCGGCGTGTGCGGGATGCGGCGTACGCCTTCCTCAGCCGCAGGCGCGGCCGGCGCCGCGGTGGAACCGGCGCTGACCGGCGTCGCACCACGCTGCGCCGCAGCCAGTACGTCATCCACCGTGATGCGTCCCGCTGCGCCGCTGCCGCGCACCTGGTTGGCACTCAGCCCATGTTCCGCGAGTAACCGGCGCACGGCCGGGCTCATGCGATCAGCCACAGGCGCCCGCGACTCTGCGGCCGCAGGCTTCTCGACCGGCGCCGCGGACGATGCCGCAGCCAGCACCGAGCGCGGTGCGAGTCCGGCACCTGCCTGCAGGCGGCCCAGCACAGCCCCAGGAGCCACGTCGACGCCCTCGCCGGCCGTGATTTCTGCCAGCACACCAGCTGCCGGTGCGGACACTTCGATGGTGACCTTGTCGGTTTCGATCTCGACCAGAGGCTCGTGTTTCGCGACCGGCTGGCCAACGGCTTTCAGCCAGCGCAGGACCTGCGAACGTGTCCCTTCCGCCTGCTCCATCGGCAACAGCACGTCAATCATGGGTGACATGACTCAAACACTCGCAATCCGGCGCAGCGCCGCAACAATGCCGGCCACCGACGGTAGCACGGCCTCGAGCAATTCCGGGCTGTGCGGACTAGGCACGTCCGGCATGGCGAGGCGCTCGATCGGCGCATCCAGGTTGAAGAATGCGCGTTCCGCCAGCACGGCCACGATTTCCGCGCCAAATCCGGCGGTGATGTTGTCCTCGTGCACGATCAGGCAGCGCCGCGTCTTTGCCACCGACGCGAGCACGGCCTCTCGATCCCAGGGCGATAAGGTGCGGAGATCCAGGATCTCGACGTCGATACCGGATTCCGCGGCGGCCTGCTCGCAGCGCTCAACCATCGCACCCCAGCTCACGACCGTGAGCTCGGAGCCCACGCGCAGGCAGTGCGCGACGCCGAATGGCAGCATGAAATCATTGCCCGGATAGGGCCGGCGCGCCGCGGCGCCATCGAGCAACGAGCGATGCTCGAAGAAGATCACCGGATCATTCCCACGCAGCGCAGTGCGCAGCAGACCGACTGCATCCTCGGCATTCGACGGCATCACCAGTTGCCAGCCGGTGGCATGCAGGAACTGCACTTCATTGCACTGGCTGTGCCAGGGGTCACCGCACTTGAAGAAGCCGCCAGGCATACGCACCACCATCGGCGCCGCAAACCGGTTGGCGGTGCGCCAGCGTATCGTGCCGCAATCGTGCAACTGTTCGGCCGCCGGCTCCGCATACTTGCGGAACTGAATCTCCGGCACCGGCATCAGGCCCGCAATGGCCATGCCGACCGCGCGGCCGATGATCCCCTCCTCCGACAGGCTGGTGTCGAAGACCCGATCCTCGCCGAAGCGTTCCTGCAGGCCGAGTGTCGCCGCATGCACGCCGCCCTTGCGGCCGACGTCCTCGCCGAACACCAGCACGCGCGGGTTGATGGCCAGTTCGTGTTCGAGCGTGCGGCGGATCGCGGTCAGCATGTTGATGCGCGGACCATCCGGCTGCCGCTCGGAGCTTCCTTCAACGGGTGCAATCCCCTCAGCTAGCAGGCCGCCCTGGTGCTGCAGTTCGATCGAGCCGTCGGGTCGCCGTTCGCTGAATGCGTACTTCGTGACTGCGCCCGGCCAGGATTGCGGCCGCGCCTCGACGCTTGCCAATGCGGCCAGGACCGCCTGCTGTGCCTCGTCTTCAAGCGCCTGCCATTCCGCCTCGGCGATCACGGCAGGCACGAGTTGCTTGCGCAGGCACAGCAACGGATCGCGCGCCTGTTCTGCGGCAATTTCTGCGGCGCTCTTGTAGGCCTGCGTGTCCTGTCCGGAATGACCCGACAGGCGCGGTACGGTCAGACGCAGAAACACGGGCCCTGCGCCGGAGCGCACGGTCGACACCGCGGATTCAATCAACAGGGCGGCCGCTTCGGGCTCCGATCCGTCGCCACTCAAGATCCGCAAACCTCGAAATGACGCCAGGTTCGCCGCAATATCACCGCCCGGCGTCTGGCGGGCGGACGGCACCGAAATTCCGTAGCCGTTGTCTTCGATGAAATACAGGAGCGGCAGGCGTGCAGTGGTCGCGATATTGAGCGAAGCCCAGAAGCCATTGGTCGCCGTCGAGGCATCCCCGCCGTGGGCGACGGCGATGCAGCCATTCGCGGTGGCATCACCGAGCACGCGGGCCCGATAGACGAGCGATTGCGCCCAACCAGTTGCCGGCGTGTATTGCGTGCCGACGCCGCCGCAGGCTGGCAGCAGACAAGGGCCCGCGCGATTCGGCAGATTCATCACGACGCCGATATCGCGGCCGGCCGACAGGCCGGCAGCACGCATCATCGATGACGCCAGCGCCTGCTCCGCGGACAGGCCAAGCGCGAGCGCCAGCGGTCGCGAACGATAGTAAGGCGCGACCGCATCCCGCGCGCCGGTCAGCTGCATACCGAGCAGCGCCTGGGTCAGGTCATGACCGCGGGCCGAGAACTGGTACAGCACCTTCCGTTCCGGCACCAGCCGCGTTTCTTCGAGGAGATCGAGCGCGCGCGACAGGAACGCAGTGCGCAGGGCGCGCTTCCAGTCGACGTTCGATGTCGAAGCCCGGGCAACGGTCTTGCGCGCGCCTACCGCCATGCAACGTCACCTCGGGAGGCCGGCTGGCCCCGCGTCATCCTAACGAGCTTTGCCGAGTGTTTTTAGCTAATTGCTGACTAAAAAAAGACCGGATTAGTGATAAACTTCAACAAGCAGCAATCTTTGGGAGTATTTCCAACGATGGACCGGCTCGATCGCACGGATATCCGCATCCTGGAACTGCTGCAGCGCGACGGCCGGCTGGCACATATCGACCTAGCGGAGCGCGTGGGCCTGTCGCCGACCCCGTGTACGCGCCGCGTGCGCCGTCTCGAGAAGCTGGGAATCATCCGCGGCTATGCCGCGCTCATTGAGCCAAAGCGGGTCGGACAGAACGTGCTCGCCTTCGTGCAGATCAAGCTCGAACGCCACACCGACGACGTGATCGAGCGTTTTCGCCGCACGCTGGAAGAACGCCCGGAGGTCATCGCGGCCCATGCGATGACCGGCGAAATGGACTTCTTGCTGCAGGTCGTGGTCCCCGATCTCGACGCGCTCGGACGATTCACGCTGCATCAACTGCTGAAGTTGCCGGGCGTTCGCGATGTGCGATCGAGCCTGGTCCTGGAAACCCTGAAAACCGTCGCGCACGTGCCCCTGGGCGCCGCCACCGGGTGAGCAAGCCCCAATGACACCGGCTGCGCTAGAATTCCGGGCGCCCTGAACCCAGCCACGCGGCCGCTGTCCCATAATGACCGAATCCGCCGGGGAGACTGCCCTCATGACTCGAATGACGTTCGCCCTCATCGCGCTGCTGGCGGCGGGAGCTGCGCAGGCAACCTGCATCTATCCGCGGGCGCCCGAGCGCGTACCCGACGGCAAGACCGCGACCTACGAGGAAATGGCGGCAGCGCAGAAAGCGGTGCAGCAGTTCAATGAGGACATCAACTCGTACAACACCTGCCTGGACCTGGAAATGAGCGCGCTGGCAGCAAGCGGACAATATGACCAGAACCGCCTGACCGAACTGCAGGCGATGCAGGCGAAGAAAAACAACGCGGCCGTGGACGAAGTGCAGGCGATCGTCGACCAGTTCAACGAGCAACTGCGCATCTTCAAAACGCGCGATAAGCAGGACTGACGCCGAGCGACGATGCTGACACCCGCCGAGGCTGATGCGGCCATCGCCGCAGCGCTCGCGCCGGTCCCGGAACAGGAGTTGCCGCTGCCGGCCTGCGCCGGCCGGGTGCTGCGCCGCGAAATCCGCGCGGAGCGCGATGCGCCTCCCTTCGATCGCGTCGCAATGGATGGCATCGCATTCAAGCAAGCGTCGCGCGAACAGCCGCGCCGCGAGTTCCGCATCGCCGGCATCCAGGCGGCCGGCACCCCCGCCCTGACACTGCAATCGGCTGCCGACTGCATCGAAGTGATGACCGGTGCGGTGCTGCCAGTCGGCTGCGACACAGTCGTGCCGGTGGAGAGAATCCGTATTGCGGACGGCATCGCCTCAATCGAACCTGGTTACGAATCCGAACCGTGGCTGCATGTTCATCGACGCGCCACAGATGCGTCTGCGGGTGATGTGTTGCTCGGCGCAGGAACAACGCTCGGCGCACCGGACCTCGCAATCGCGGCATCGGCGGGCCTGGCGCGACTCATCGTTTCGC
>JANNTO010000375.1:0-29208 GCA_031403675.1 Gammaproteobacteria bacterium
CTATCCGCCCCGCAGCAGCTACTTCCGTGCCGAGCTGGAGCAGTTCCTGCTGCTGGGGCGCGAAGAGAAGGTGGATGTTGCGACGGTGCTCGGCTCCTACGCGGGCGCCATGGGTAGACCGCAGTTCATGCCGCGCAGCTACCGCGCCTATGCGGTCGATGGCGACGGCGACCTGAAACGCGATCTCTGGAACAACTGGGACGACGTCATCGCGAGCATAGCCAACTATCTCGTCAAGAACGGCTGGCGTGCCGGCGAACCCGTCGCGGCCCCCGCCGGCCTCTGGTTCCCGCGCACGGACGGGCTGGTGCCGGGTCCGCTCGCTCCCGACTCGACAGTCAAGGCGTTGCGCGATCTCGGGCTCGGTTTCGAAACCACGCTGGAGGACCAGGCGCCGGCGCTGTTCATCCGCGTGGACGGCGATTCCGGGCCCGAGCTGCGCGCCGGATTCCACAATTTCGGCGTGATCACCAAGTACAACCGCAGCATTCTTTATGGGCTCGCGGTGCACGATCTCGGGCGGCGTATCGAATCGCTCGTGCCAGCTGCGCCGTGAGTCGCGCTGTTCCGTTTGCGGCATTTCTGCTGCTCGCGATTGCCGGCTGCGCATCGCAACCACAGCGGCCACCCAGCGGACCGCCCGACGCGCCGCGCGACGAGCCGCGCGCCAGGAATGGCAATCCGCCGTTCTATGAAGTGAGCGGGCGGCGGTACGTGGTGTTGCCGAGCGCGGCGGGCTATATCGAGCAGGGCGTCGCCTCCTGGTATGGCCCGGACTTTCATGGCCGCCCCACCGCGACTGGCGAGACCTACGACATGAACGGGTTGAGCGGTGCCCATCCGACACTGCCACTGCCGGCCTGGGTGAGCGTGACCAACCTGCAGAATGGGAAAAGCGTCGTAATCCGTCTCAACGATCGCGGCCCGTTCAGCAAGAACCGGATCATCGACCTGTCCCGAGCCGCCGCCGACCGGCTGGATATGATCCGGACCGGCACGGCGCTGGTCGAGGTACGCAGTCTTGCAGCCGGAGAACCCGCGCCAGCCGCAATGCCCGCCGCGCAGTTCTTCGCACAGGTCGGCGCATTTGCCGAACAAGGCAATGCGAATCGCCTCGCCGCTCGCCTGCGTGACGTTGGAATCACCGGCGTAAGCGTTGCCGAGGCGCAGATCGACGACCAGCGGATGTTTCGCGTGCGGGCCGGGCCGGTCGGCAGCGTCGCCGAGTTCGATGCACTGATCGAGCGGCTGCGCGCAGCCGGCGTCGAGTCACCGCGCCTGGCCCTGCAGTAGAATCAGCCGCCCAATGATGAGGTTTCCATTGAAAATCCTGGCCGCCGTCCTGTTGTTGTCGGTTTCCATCGTGGTCCGCGCCGAAGCGCCGCCGGTTCCGCCACCGCCGTCCATTGCGGCAACGGCCTGGATCCTGGTCGATCAGGCCAGCGGGCAGACGCTCGCGGGTCGCAACACCGACGTGCAAGTCGAACCAGCAAGCCTCACCAAGCTGATGACCGCCTACGCGGTGTTCCATGCGCTGAAGGGCGGCAAACTCACGCTCGTCACATCGGTGCCGGTCAGCGAGCGAGCGTGGCGCTCCGAGGGCTCGCGGACCTACCTGGACCTTGGTTCACAGGTGCCGGTCGAAACTTTGATCCAGGGCATGATCGTACAGAGCGGCAACGACGCCACCATCGCGCTCGCCGAGGCGATCGCCGGAACCGAAGACACGTTTGCCGCGCTGATGAACCAGTACGCGGAGCGGCTCGGTATGCGGGACAGTCACTTCGAGAACTCGACCGGCCTGCCGGGCGCGAATCACCGCATGACGGTCGCCGACATCGCGCGCCTGACACGCGCGATCATCCAGGAGTTTCCCGAATACTATCGCTGGTATTCGCAGCGCGAATTCACCTGGAACAACATCACGCAGCCCAATCGCAACGGACTGCTCGCGCGCGATCCGAGCGTGGACGGCGTCAAGACTGGCATGACAGATGCCGCCGGCTATTGCCTGGTGTCTTCGGCCAGGCGTGACGGCATGCGCCTCGTGGCCGTGGTCATGGGCACCAAGGACATGAAAGCGCGCGAAGACGTGAGTCTGGCGCTGTTGAACTACGGCTTCAGCTTTTTCGAAACACGCGTGCTGCAGCCGGCCGGCAAGGAAATGGCAGTGCAACGCGTCTACCAGGCGCGCGGCGGGCGCGCGGCGGTCGGGATCGCCGAGGATCTGGTCGTCACGCTGCCGCGCGGTGTGGCTTCGCGCGTGGAACTCAAGCTCGAGTTGGCGCCGAAGGTCTTCGCACCGCTGACCGCCGCTGACCGCATCGGCGTGGTCCGTGCCATGCTGGATGGCAAGATCGTCGCCGAAGCGCCACTGCAACCGCTCGCGGCAGTGCCGCGTGGCAATGTCTTCCGCAGGATCTGGGACACGATCCTGTCCTGGTTCGCCTGAGGAATCCCTGATGCCGCTGCCGCTGGTCTGGCTCGATGGACGCTTGCTGCCGCTTGCCGAGGCACGGATTTCCCCACTCGATCGCGGCTTCCTGTTCGGCGACGGGGTCTACGAGGTGTTGCCGGTCTTTGGCGCACGCGCCTACCGGTTCGACGAACACCTGGAGCGGCTCGACCGCAGCCTGCGGGAGATCCGCATGCCACCTGCGCTCGATCGTGCCGGTTGGCTCGCGGCGCTTGGCAGTCTGGTGCACGGCAACGGCGGCGGCGACCTGCTGCTCTACATCCAGGTCACGCGCGGCGTCGAGCCGGAGCGCAACCACGTGCCGAAGCCCGGAGTGCGGCCGACAGTATTCGCCTGTGTTGCGCCGCTGCCCGTGATTGCGGCTTCAACCATCGAGCACGGCACCTCCGCGATCACTGCCCAGGACATGCGCTGGGCGCGCTGCGACATCAAATCGACTTCCCTGCTCGGCAATGTGCTGTTGCGCTGGCAAGCCGCCGACGCGGGCACGACCGAATCGATCCTGCTGCGCGACGGCTGGTTGACCGAGGGCAGCACCAGCAGCGCGCACGTGGTACAGGGCGGCCGGCTGCTGACTCCGCCGCAGACCCATGCGATCCTGCCGGGCACGACGCGCGGCGTGCTATTCGAACTCGCCACACGCGCCGGCATCGCGTCAGAACGAAGGCCGGTCAGCGAGGCCGAGCTTCGTAGCGCAGATGAGATCATCATCGCGTCCGCCGGTGGCGGCATCCGTTCGGTGACGACGCTCGACGGCAGGCCGGTCGGCAGCGGTGCGCCCGGGCAGGTATTCCGCCGCATTCACGACGGCTTCAAAGCGACGCTGCGGGAATTCTCGACCACGCTGCCGGCATGAGCGACGCCGACGACCTGTTGCAGTTTCCCTGCGAATTCCCGCTCAAGGTCATGGGCCGCGATTCGGAGTCCTTCCGCACGCTGACGCTCGCAATCGTCGAACGCCACGCGGGGGCACTTACCGCAGACCGGATCTCCGAGCGCATCAGCCGCAAGGGACGCTTTCTCGCATTGACCTACACGATTCGCGCCGAGAGCCGCGCGCAGCTCGACCGCATTTATCAGGAACTGACCGACAGCGGCGTCGTTTTGGTCGCGCTCTGAGCCGTAAGCGCCGCGCCGGCTGCACTGCACCAGTTCCCATCCCATTCGAGATCGAGAGTCTCGCAGACCTGCAGCGCGAGGGCCTGCGCGACATCGTGCACGTCCATGGTCAGTCCCAGGGACGCCAACTGCGTCATTGAAAGTCCGGCCATGCCGCAGGGATTGATGCGCGTGAATGGCTCGAGGTCCATGTCCACGTTAAGCGCCAGGCCGTGATAGCTGCAACCACGCCGGACCCGCAGACCGAGGCTCGCGAGTTTCTGCCCGCCAACATAGACGCCCGGTGCATCGCGGCGCCCGGTGGCGTCGATGCCGTGCTGCGCTGCGAATCCGAGCACCGCGTTTTCAAGCGCCACGACCAGTTCCCGCACGCCGATGCCGCGCCGCCGCAGGTCAATCAACACATAAACAACCAGCTGACCCGGCCCGTGATAGGTCACCTGCCCGCCGCGGTCGATCCCGACCACCGGGATGTCGCCGGTCGCGAGCAGGTGCTCGGGCCGACCGTTCAGGCCCTGGGTGAATACCGGTGCATGCTCGAGGAACCAGACCTCGTCCGGCGTGCCAGCATCGCGCGCATCGGTGAAGGCCTGCATCGCGCGCCAGGTCGGTTGGTACTCGACACGGCCGAGCCAGCGCAGCACGGCGTTCATGCGGTTTCGACGATCTCGCATTCAAGGTGGCGGGTCGCCGACAGCGAGTTCGAGATCAGGCAGCCCTGCTCCGCCTTCTCCATCAGCATCCGCGCACGGGACGCGTCCGCGCCCGCCGGCACCACCAGCCGGGCGCGCGTCTGGAAACGCGTAAAGCGGCTGTTGCCCTCGATGCGCTCGAGAAGTCCTTCGACGTCCGCGGACAATTCGCTCCACTCAAAGCGCGATGCCTTCGCGATCGCACGAAACGTGAGCGTGAAGCAGTCGGCCAGCGCAGCGAGCAACAGTGTCTCGGGTGACCAGTAGCCGCCGGGGCCGTCGAATTCCGGCGGCGGCAGTGATTTCAGCTCCGGCAGCCCTGTGCCGGTCAGGGTTACCGCGCCTTCGGGCGCCGCGCTGCTGTGGACCTGATACCGGTGTGGAAACGGATGCATCACGGAAGCCCGCAGTTATTGCCCGCGAGTGCGCGTTCGGCACGATAACTCGAACGCACCATCGGGCCTGAGACACACTCGCGGAAGCCGCGCGCGAGTGCCGCCTCGCGTAACTGCGCGAACTCCTCCGGGGTCACGAATCGGTGCACCGGCAGGTGATTGACCGTGGGGCGCAGGTACTGACCGAGTGTCAGCAGGTCGCAGCCGATCGCGCGCAGGTCGTCCATGGTCCGATGCAGCTCGTCTTGGGTTTCCCCGAGCCCGAGCATCAAGCTGGTCTTGGTCAGCACCGCGGGTTTGAACCGCTTGGCATGAGCGAGCACGTCCAGCGTCTGGCCGTAGCCCGCGCGCGGGTCGCGCACCGGATAGGTCAGCCGTTCGACCGTCTCGACGTTCTGTGCGAACACCTCGATGCCGGATTCGACCACGGTCTCGACATCGGCGCGTACGCCCTGGAAATCGGGTGTCAGCGCCTCGATCGCGGTGCGCGGATTCCCGGCCTTGATCGCCCGCACACAGGTGGCGAAGTGCGCGGCGCCGCCGTCCGGGAGATCGTCGCGATCGACCGACGTGAGCACGACATAGCCGAGTTTCATCAGCGCCACGGTGCGCGCGGCATTGGCGGGCTCATCGGCATCGAGCCAGCCGCGGGGATTGCCGGTATCGACCGCGCAGAAGCGGCAGGCGCGCGTGCAGACCGAGCCCATCAGCATCAGGGTCGCGGTCCCGGCATTCCAGCATTCGCCGATGTTCGGGCAATGCGCCTCTTCGCAGACCGTTGCGAGCCGGTGCTCGCGGACCGTGTTGCGCAGCGCGTCGAATCGTAATCCGGCCGGCATGGGCGCTCGTAACCAGCGCGGCTTGCCGCCGGGCGTCGGCGCCTCGGGCGCAGCCCCCTGCTTGATGCCGTCGCGGATCGCGGTGAATCCCTGCGCCGTCAGGTACTTTGCCCCGCTCTTCACTGAGCGCGGCTCGATCTGTACTTTAATTCCTTTAAAATCAGTCACTTGTATTCATACCAAGGGCGATGCACCGGGCCATTCTAGCCGACCGGGGAAGCCAGCACCGGGTGTCGAACCTTGCCGAGCCGAAGCTCGGCATCGAGCGCAGCGAGGCGCTCGGGAGTCCCGACATCGGTCCAGGCGCCCGCATGGCGCTGCCAGCTCATCCGTCCTGCCTGGAGCGCGCGATCGAGTAGTGGCTTCATTGGAAATGCGCCATTCATGCAGCCCTCGAACAGCCGCGGGTCGAGCACCGAGATGCCCGCGTAGGTCAGCCCGAGCCCGAAGTCACCCTGCGGATGATGTTCGGGATTCGGCACCAGCACCAGATGAGCGAGCGATCCCGCCGGTCGTTGCAGTGCAGCGAGCGGCAGGTCGCTCCAGATATCGCCATTCATGACCAGGAACGGATCATCGCCGAGCAATGGCAAGGCGGCGAATAATCCACCACCAGTGCCGAGCGGCTCGGGGCCCTCCTCGCTGTAGCGGATCGACAATCCGTAGCGGCTGCCATCGCCGAGTGCTTCGCGGATCAGTTGACCAAGCCATGACAGGTTGACCACGACCTCGACGATGCCGTGCCTGAGGAGTGAGGTCAGGTGATATTCGATCAACCGGTGGCCGCCCGCTTCAAGCAGCGGTTTCGGCAGGCGGTCGGTCAGCGGGCGCATGCGCAGGCCGCGCCCGGCGGCCAGGATCATGGCCTTCAACGCGGCATACCCGAGCGGCGCGCCGCGGCGGCGAAAGCCGACACGACTTGTCTGCGCAGGAATGCATCGAATGCCGCCAGTTGCGGCACGACGCCGGTCACCGCCAGCGTGTAATCGAGCACGCGCGGCAGATCGGCGAGATAACCGGACTTGCCGTCCCGGTGCCAGAGACGCGCAAAGATACCGAGCACCTTCAGGTGACGCTGCAATCCGATGCGATCGAACCATTGCAGGAATTCTTCGCGATCGACGCCAACGTTGAGACCCGCCGCCCCCGCCTGCGTGCGATAACGGTCCAGCCACCCGAGCATCTGCTTGCGCGGCCAAACGATGTAGCAATCCTTTAGTAGCGACACGAGGTCATAACTGATGGGCCCACGCACGGCATCCTGGAAGTCAACGATGCCCGGGCTGCCTTCCGGACGGACCAGGAGATTGCGCGAGTGGTAATCACGATGCACCAGCACGACCGGCTGCGCGAGTGCCTCCTCGCAGAGCCAGTCAAACGCCTCGGCGATCACGCGCCGCTGGTCCGCGCCGGTCACAAGGCCCAGATGACGCGCCACGAACCACTCCGGAAATAGCGCGAGTTCGCGTTGCAGCAACTCGCGGTCATAGGACGGAAGTTCTGCGGCGGAGGCGGCATCGCCCGACTGCATGCGCACCAGGGCGTCAATGGCGTCTGCATACAGTGGTTCGGGATCGGCCCCGCCGGCCAGCGCCTCGAGGTAGTGCTGACGGCCGAGGTCTCCGATCAGAACGAATCCCTGTTCGGCGTCGACCGCGAGCACCGGCGGCACATGCACGCCGGTTGCCGCAAGAATGCGCGCGACGCGCAGCCAGGCTTCAAGACTCTCGCGCTCCGGCGGCGCATCCATCGCAATCTGCGTGCCACCGGCGCGGTGTACGCGAAAATAGCGCCGGAAGCTCGCATCGGCCGAGGCGGGCACGATCCGCTCGACCGGCGGGCCCGGCAGGCCCGCAATCCAGCGTTCGAGGCTTTCCAGCCGCAGATCGGCGTTGTCGTTCGATGTCATGCGCAGGCGACGGCTGGGGGGCTCGCATTATAGACTTGACGCCAAAGTGCTTTCGCGCCGTCTCATTGCCTGGCTCGCAGCCGCATCCTTCCTGCCGCAGGCTGCGGCCGAAGAATGCATTTTGCCGCTGCCAACCGCGGACCGCGTTGCCGTCACCCGCCCGGACCAGTCGCCGGTGCAGGTCACGAGCGGCGCCGCCGAACTGACCCGTGACGGCGATGCAAAGCTGACGGAAGGCGTCGTCATCCGTCAGGGCGAACGCGAAGTCAGTGCCCAAAGCGCCACCTACGACGCAGCGGAACAACGCTTCGACGTCGACGGCGATGTCGAATACCGCTCGCAGGAACTGCGCGTCAAGGGCAGCAGCGGTTCCTGGGATGCCGGCGGCAACGGCCGATTCATCGGCGCGGAATTCGATTTGCCGGCGCGCCCGGCCCGCGGCTCGGCCGCTGCGCTCGAAATGACCGCAGCAGGTGAAATCAAGCTGCGCAAGGTGAGTTTCACCACCTGCCCGGCCGGCAACGACGACTGGTTCCTGCGTGCCGCCGCGATCGACATCGATCAGGCAAAGCAGCAAGGCAAGGGACGGAATGTCCGCATCGAACTGAAAGGCGTGCCGATCCTGTACGCGCCGGCAATCTCGTTTCCGGTCGGCGATGCGCGCAAGTCCGGCTTCCTGTTCCCGGTGTTCGGCAACTCGGACAAGAGCGGCTTCGAGTTCGGCGCACCGTATTACTTCAACCTGGCGCCAAATTACGACCTGACGCTGGCGCCGTTTCTGCTGTCGCGCCGCGGTCCCGGCCTCAACGCCGAATTCCGCTACCTGTCGGAATCGAGCCGCGGCCAGCTCGACACGCGGATCCTGCCGAGCGACGACCTGGCCGGTGGCGACCGCCGGCTCAGCAACTGGTGGCACCGCACGGATTTCACGGATCGACTGCGCATCGACGCGCGCCTCGCTGATGCGAGCGACAGCCAGTATTTCGAGGACTTCGGACTCGGCCCGGACGGCACCAGCGTCACGTTTCTCGACCGCAATATCCACCTCGCCTGGCTCGGCCGCGGCTGGCGATTTGACGGTCGGCTGCAGGACTTCCAGACCATCGACCTTTCCGTCGACCCGCTCGCGCGGCCGTATTCCCGGTTGCCGCAGCTTGCATTCACCGGGTCATGGCCTGCGGCGGGCAGTGCAAATCGTGTGGTTGCATCGCTCGATTCCGAGGCAACCTGGTTCGAACGCGACGTCGGCACCACTGGCTTGCGCCTTGACTTGACACCTCGGGTCGCGTGGGCACTGCGTGCACCCGGTTATTACATCGAACCAAGTGCCGCCTGGCGCCTGACTGCCTATCAACTCACGGACCTTGCGCCAGGTGCGGACGACGCTCCCGAGCGCGAGGCGCCGATTCTCTCGCTGGACACCGGCCTGGTGTTCGAACGCATGGCTGGTTCACGCAAGCATCTGGTGCAGACGCTGGAGCCACGGCTGCGCTACACCTGGATTCCGTTTCGCGACCAGACCGAACTACCGATATTCGACACCGCTCTGCCCGATCTCAACCTGATCCAACTGTTCAGCACCAATCGCTACGTCGGCGCGGACCGGCTGGGCGATGCCAATGAACTGGCGGCCGGCATGACGACGCGTCTGGTACACGCGGACAGTGGCCGGCAGTACCTGAACGCGACGATCGGCCAGCGCTTCTATTTCGAGAGCCCGCGGGTCGTGTTGCCGGGTGAACTGCCGGAATCGCGCAGCTCATCCAATCTGGTCGGCGAAATTGAATTGACCGCCTGGCGCCACTGGAGCGCGCGACTGGCGATGGAATGGGATCGAGCAGAATCGAACACCAAGCTGGGCCAGGCCAGCGTCCAGTATCGGCCCCGCCCCGACGCGGTCATCAACCTCGGTTATCGCTATCGCGATGGACTGATCGAGCAGTGGGATGCGTCGGGGGCGTGGCGGCTATCGCCCACCTGGCAGGTCTTCGCGCGCCAGGTCTATTCGCCCAAGGAGAGCAAGTCGATCGACCGATTCGCCGGCTTCGAATACGGCAGCTGTTGCTGGCGTATCCGCCTGATCGGGCGGCGCTATGTATCGAACCGGACCGGCGAAAGCGACAATTCGGTGATGTTGCAGCTGGAACTCAAGGGCCTTTCGTCGGTCGGAACCGGCAACGATACTTTCCTGCAGCGGGGCATTCGTGGATACTCCCCCGGCTCCGCTGTCACCGCACCCTGACCCGGGTACAACATGATCCGATTGCTGACCGGTTTTCTCTGCGCAGTGATGCTGGCCGGCGCCGCCGGCGCCCAGACCCGCGAGCTGTCGACCAGCGGCGTCGCGATTGATCGCGTGATCGCCATCGTCAATGACGGCATCGTCCTGCAGAGCCAGCTCGACAACCAGACCATCCTGATCATGGACCGGCTGCGCGGCCAGGGAACGCAATTGCCGCCGCCCGATGTGATACGCCAGCAGGTGCTGGAACGGCTGGTGTTGCAGGAGATCCAGGTACAGCGCGCGACCCGGCTCGGTGTCCAGGTTCCGGACGAGATGCTGAACGAGGCGCTGCGCGACGTCGCCAAGCGCAACAGCATTCCATTCGAGCAGATGCCGCTGGCACTCGCGGGACAGGGCGTCGATTACGCGTCGTATCGCGACGAAATGCGCCGCGAGATCATGCTCTCGCTGCTGCGCCAGCGCGATGTGTTGCCGCGCATCTATGTCTCGCCGCGCGAACTCGACCAGGCGCTCGAACGCCAGGCCGGGCAGGCCGACGAGAACGCGGAATTCGATGTCTCGCACATCCTGCTGTCGCTGCCGGAGTCCGCAACCTCGGATCAGATGGCGAATGTCGAGGGACTGGCCCGGGATATCCATGCGCGTGCCAGGGCCGGCGAGGATTTCGGCCAACTCGCGCTCGCCTATTCGCAGGCCCAGACCGCGCTCGAGCGCGGCAAGCTCGGCTGGCGACGCATGGGCCAGTTGCCGCAGTTCATCGCCGAGCTGGTCGGCAAGATGCAGCCCGGCGAGGTCAGCGAGCCGGTGCGGACGCCGACCGGTTTCCACCTCGTGCGCCTGGACGAGACGCGCGGCGGCGAAAGCGGGCCGATGCTGGTCGAGCAGATTCACGCACGCCACATCCTGATGCGCCCGAACGAGGTGCAGGACGATGCGACCACACGCCTGCGTCTCGCGGCAGTACGTAACCGTATCCTGGCAGGCGAAGATTTCGGGGCGCTCGCGAGCGTGACCTCGGAAGATCCCGGCTCCGCGAGCCGCGGCGGAGACCTCGGCTGGAGCTCGCCTGGCACCTTCGATCCAGAATTCGAGACCGTGCTGGCAGCACTCGAGCCGGACCAGATCAGCGAGCCGTTCCGCAGCCAGTTCGGCTGGCATATCGTGCAGATGCTCGGCCGGCGCACGCATGACCAGAGCGACGAGGTCCGCCGGCAGCGAGTGCTGACCGCATTGCGCGAAAGCAAGGTCGACGAGGAAACCGAGCTGTGGCTGCGACGACTCCGCGACGATGCCTTCGTCGAGATCCGCAACCCCTGAACGTCCCGCGCCTCGTCATCACGAGCGGTGAGCCAGCCGGCATCGGCCCGGACCTTGCGCTCGCCGCTGCGCTCCGTGACTGGCCCTGCGAACTGGTATTCGCCGGAGATCCGGCGCTGTTCGTGGCGCGCGCCGCCCTGCTCGGCGTGCACCTCGCGGTTTCAGCGTGGCACGAGAACGCCGCACCCGCGGCGCATCGCGCCGGCGCGCTGCCGGTGCTGGCGGCGCCGCTCGCACGACCGGTGGTACCGGGCCGCCCGGACCCCGCCAATGCACGTTATGTACTCGGCCTGCTCGATGCGGCAATCGATGGCTGCATCGCGGGCCGCTTCGCGGCGATGGTGACCGCGCCGGTGCAGAAATCCACGATTAACGAGGCCGGAATCGCGTTCACGGGACATACCGAGTATCTGGCGGCGCGGAGCGGAGCTGCATTGCCGGTCATGTTGCTGGTCGCCGGAAACCTGCGCATCGCGCTCGCGACCACGCATCTGCCGTTGGCACAAGTGCCGCGCCACATCACCCGCGCGCTGATCGAGCAAACACTGGCAGTGCTGGATGCGGGTCTGCGCCGCGAATTCCGCATGTCGGCGCCTCGCATCCTGGTCTGCGGTCTCAATCCACATGCCGGGGAAAGCGGCCAGCTCGGACGCGAGGAAATCGAGATCATCGGCCCGGCGATTGCCGCCGCGCGGGCGCGCGGCATGACCATCACCGGCCCGGTGCCCGCCGACACGGCATTCACGCCGGCCGCACTCGCGAGCGCCGATGTCGTGCTCGCGATGTATCACGATCAGGGTCTGCCGGTGATCAAGCACGCCGGTTTCGGCCGCGCGGTCAACGTGACGCTCGGCCTGCCTTTTCACCGCACCTCGGTGGACCACGGCACGGCGCTCGACCTGGCAGGCAGCGGGCGCGCCGATCCGGGCAGCCTGTTCGAGGCCATCGATCTTGCGCTGCAGCTCGGATGATCCGGGCCCGCAAGCGCTTCGGCCAGCATTTCCTGCACGACCCGGGCGTTCTTGCGCGAATCGTCGCAGCGATCGATCCGCAGCCCGGTGAACGCATCGTCGAGATCGGACCCGGCCTCGGCGCCTTGTCGCGTCCCTTGCTCGAGCGCTGCAGACGGCTCGAGGTCATCGAAATCGACCGCGACGTGATACCTGAACTGCAGCGGCGCTGTACCGGGGTTGGTGAACTCGTGGTTCACCAGGGCGATGTGCTCGAAATGGACATCGCGGCGCTGCACGGCGGCGGTGCGCCGCTGCGGGTCTGCGGCAACCTGCCCTACAACATTTCGACGCCACTCCTGTTTCACCTGCTCGCGGCCCACGCGATCATCGCGGACATGCATTTCATGCTGCAGAAGGAAGTGGTCGACCGGATGGTTGCCAAGCCCGGCAACAAGATCTATGGCCGCCTGACCGTCATGCTCGCGGCGGCCTGCAGCACCGAGGCCCTGTTCCGGGTCGGGCGCGGGGCGTTCCAGCCGCCGCCGGCGGTCGATTCGGCGGTCGTGCGGCTGGTGCCGCACCGCGCCGCTCCATTCCCGCTGCCGGATCGCGCGCGCTTCGCGCGGATCGTCGCTGCGGCTTTCTCGATGCGGCGCAAGACGCTGCGTAACTCGTTGCGCGGCCTGGTCGGGCCGGAAGCGTTTGTGGCCACCGGCATTGCCGCGGACCGCCGCCCCGAGACGCTTGCGCCGGCGGAATTCGCGAACCTGGCGGCACAACCGGCCGTGGACCCGGCCGGCTTATAATGGCGGCATCATGAGTATCTATCGCAGGATCCTGGTGGTCGTGGACCTCGGCGAACAGAGCGAGCAGATCGGTGCGCGTGCGCGTGACCTTGCCGCCGTGCTCGGCGCTGACCTGTCGGTGCTGCACGTCGTCGAATACGTTCCGGTCGAACCGATGGGCGAGACGCTCCTGCCGGCAATGCAGATCGAGGAGGAACTGGTGCAACGGGCCAAACTGAGACTGGCGGAACTGGCGGCGAAGCTCGGAATCGGCTCGGTCCGGCGCGATGTTGCCGCGGGCAACATCAAGGCGGAAATCGTGCGCGCCGCGCAGGAACAGCAGTCGGACCTGATCGTGCTCGGCTCACGTGAGCGGCACGGACCTTCGATACTGGTCAATTTCACCGAAGACACGGTGCTGCACGCCGCGCCTTGCGATGTGCTGGCCGTCCGCCTGCGCTAGGCCCACCGCATGGCTGACACGAACGAAAACCTGATCACGGTGGACGTAGATACGCGCTATCTCGAGGACCAGTCGGATCCCGAAGAACAGCGTTATGTATTCGCATACACGATCACAATCCGCAATCGCGGCGCTGTTCCGGCGAAGCTCCTGACCCGCCACTGGGTCATCACCGATGCCAATGGCAAGGTACAGGAGGTGCGTGGCGAAGGCGTGGTCGGCGAGCAGCCGCATCTGATGCCAGGCCAGGGATTCCGCTACACGAGCGGCGCAGTGCTCGAAACCCCGGTCGGCGCAATGCAGGGCTCCTACCAGATGCTCGCCGATAACGGGGTGCGTTTCGACGCGCCGATTGCGGCATTCACACTCGCGATTCCCGGCACGATTCACTGATCGCGATGGCTCACTACGCGATCGGCGACCTGCAGGGCTGCCACGCGGAGTTCTTGACGCTGCTCGAGCGTCTTGCATTCGACGGCACGCGGGACCGGTTGTGGTTGACCGGCGATCTGGTCAACCGCGGGCCCGCTTCACTCGCGGTCTTGCGCGAGGTGCGCGCGCTCGGTGCTTGCGTGACGGTGGTGCTCGGCAATCACGACCTGCATCTGCTGGCAATGGCCTTTGCGCCGGCGACCGTGCGGCGACGGGAGCCGGAATTGCAGGCAGTGCTGGATGCGCCGGATGCGCCTGAACTGCTGGAATGGCTGGCCGCGCGGCCGCTGTTGCACCGGGATGCAGCGCTCGGCTGGACGCTGATTCACGCCGGGCTGCCGCCACAGTGGTCACTCGCCGATGCCGAGTCCGCGGCGCGCGAGGTCGAAACGGCGCTGCGCGGAAATCCATCCACATTTCTCGCAGAAATGTACGGCGATCAGCCGGATCGCTGGTCGCCGCAGCTGACCGGCATCAACCGGCTTCGATTTACGGTTAACTGCCTGACACGATTGCGCTTCGTGAGCGCGGATGGCCGGCTGCTGCTCGAACTCAAGGGACCGGTCGCCGCGGCGCCGGCCGGCGCACTGCCCTGGTTCCGGCACCCACAGCGCAGGACGCGAGACGATGCGCTGGTCTTCGGCCATTGGTCGGCGCTCGGATTTCTGTCCGAGCCGGGCCTGCGTTGCCTGGATACGGGTTGCGTGTGGGGCGGCACGCTCTGTGCGCTGCGGCTCGATCGCGAGGAAGCTCCGCTGCTGCTCCCATGCAAGGGAAGCCGCAGGCCGACGGACTGATCAGCGGTTCTGGGCCTGCACGGTGTCGACCGGCTGCAATCCGGTCAGGACTTCGAATTTCAGGTCGATGCGATTGCCGACCAGCTGGTGCGGAATGCAGTTGATGTCGCCCTCGACCGCACGCGTCAGGAACTTCGGCAGCACGCGGTCGCGAAAGATCTCGACCAGTTCACAATCGCCCATTTCGAGTCCGCGCGGCGAATTGCGCTTGATCTTGACCGCTTTCCACACGCCGAGTACCGGCTCGCCGACATTGAGGGTCCCCGCTTCCGGTAAGTACGGCGCATAGAACTCGATCTTCAGGCGCGGAAAATCGGCGACATACTGATAGCCGAATTCGCAACTGCGCTCGATGATCTTGATGTCCTGCCGCGCGCCGAGGTGCTTCAGGAGCAACTTGACCTTGCTCTTGAGGCCGCTGCAGGTATAGCGGGTCGTAAAGCCCATGTAGGCCAGGTCTACTTCGTATTTCTTCCAGGCAGCAGCAGCCTCGTCCGTAGCAGAATCGCTGGCGGCGGCCGGCCCTACGGCCAGCAAAACGCAGATCACGAATCCGGCGCGAAACGCCATGCCCAGCGCTCCTGTCAGGCTACTTGCACCATCAGACCTGCGGCGGTCCGTCGGGTTCCTTCGCATGACTATAATGACACGATGACAATAATGCGTTTCGAGTTGGAGGGCCACCGGCTCAACGCCGACTTTGCGCGGCCCCTCTCGATCGCGATTCCGCTTGATTTCAGCGGTCCGCAGCCTTCCTGTTTCGACGCCCCGCCCGCCACGGCCCAGGCCTTGCGCGCGGGCGGCTTGGTGGGCGACACCCGTGCCGGGGGCAGTTGCAATTGCGAACTCCTGACGCTGGCGCCGCATTGCAATGGGACGCATACCGAATGCGTGGGTCATGTCACGGATGATCGCGTCGCGGTCAGCGAGCGGGTCCGCGGCGGCCTGCTATTCGCGCTGTTGGTTTCGCTGCAGCCGGTCAAGGCGGCGCTGGCGGGAGAAGACAGCGATCCGGTGCCTGCGGAGGGTGATCTCCTCGTGACCGGTGCAGCTTTGCAGACTGCTGCTGCACGCCATGCAGGTCCGGCACCGCGCGCCCTGATCATCCGCACGTGGTCCGCGGGCACCGGCCGGCCGATGCAGGCGTATCGCGGTCCCGCGCCTGCGCCCTATCTGTCGCGTCAGGCCGCGGCCTGGCTGGTCGAACGCGGCATCCAGCACCTGGTGCTCGACCTGCCATCGGCCGATCGCGCGGATGATGGCGGGCGCTTGACGGCGCACCGCATCTTCTTCGGTCTTCCGGCCGGTTCGCGACTGGCACACCAGGCCACCCGCCCGGAGGCCAGCATCACGGAACTCGCCTGGATCGGGCCTGCGATCCCGGACGGTTTTTACCTGCTCGATCTGCAAATGCCTGCGTTCCTGACCGATGCGGCGCCGTCCCGGCCGCTGCTCTATGCGGTGCAGATCATTTGACTGCAGCCATGTCACTCGATGCAGCCCGGGCGCTCGACCACGCCGGTCCGCAGATGCGGCGCGCGGAGTTTCACTTTCCACAGACTCTCGGCGGCAACCCCGTGATCTATCTGTGCGGCAACTCGCTCGGCCTGCAGCCGCGCCGCGCAGCGGACGACGTGGCGAAGTTCATGGGCGAGTGGCAACGACTCGGCGTACTCGGCTACCACGATCCCGATGCGGACTGGCTGAATCTGCATGAGCGGCTTGCGCCGACGCTGGCCCAGCTCGCCGGCGCCAAGCGTGCGGAAGTTGTCGCGATGAATTCGCTGACCATCAACCTGCACCTGCTGATGGCAAGCTTCTATCGGCCGACCCTCGAACGCCACTCGATCCTGATCGAACAGGGAGCATTTCCCTCCGATCGTTACGCGGTCGTCGCGCAGATCGGCTGGCATGGACGTAATCCGGCGGATTCATTCGTCGAGGTCGCACCACGAGCCGGCGAGCATTTGCTGCGGCACGAGGATCTGGTCGCCGAAATCGAGCGCCAGGGTTCGCGACTTGCGCTGGTGCTGTTGCCCGGCATCCAGTACCTGACGGGCCAGCTGCTGGACTTGCCGCGACTGGTTGACGCTGCACATCGCGTTGGCGCCGTCATCGGATTCGATCTTGCCCATGCCATGGGCAACGTGCCGCTCGCACTGCATGATTGGGGCGCCGATTTCGCGGTCTGGTGCTCGTACAAGTATCTGAATGCGGGGCCGGGTGCCACGGCTGGCGCCTTCGTGCACGAGCGGCATTTCGATACCGCCATGCCGCGGCTCGCCGGCTGGTGGGGCAATGACCTCGCGACCCGATTCGACTTCGCCACGGAATTCCAGCCCTACCATGGCGCCGGCGGCTGGCAGGTCAGCAATCACCCGCTGCTCGGCATGGTGCCGTTGCAGGCCTCGCTGGCGCAGTTCGCGGCTGTGGGTCCCGCGCTGCTGCGCGCGCGTTCGCTCGAATTGACCGGCTGGCTGGAACGCCTGCTCGATGAGCGTCTCGGCGATCGCATCGACATCCTGACGCCGCGGGCGCGCGAATGGCGCGGCGCCCAGCTCTCGGTGCGCCTGGCTGATTCGCAGGGCAGCGGCCGGGCCCTGTTCGACCGGCTGCTGGCACGCGGCCTGACCTGCGACTGGCGCGAGCCGGATGTGATCCGCCTCGCTCCTGTGCCGATGTACAACTCCTATGAGGATTGCTGGCGCGCGGTCGCGCTGATCGAGGCCGAGCTCAACGCCTGATCAGCGTGACAAAACTGAATGGCCAGGCGTGCCGCGCATCGGCGGCATGGTTGACACGGGAAATTTCCTGCCACTCGTCGCGATGGAACCCCTCGAGGTGCGTGTCGCCGGCAATTTCGGCGTGGACTTCCGTGAGTTCCAGGCGCTGCACCAGCGGCCAGCAAGCCAGATAAACCGCCGCGCCGCCGATCACGAACAAATGCTCCCCAGCGCCTATGGCAGCAAGCGCCGCGGCCGTTGACGGCATGGTCTCGCAGCCAGGCGCCTGCCAGCCTGCCGCGCGCGTCAGCACCAGATTGCGCCGCCCCGGCAGCGGCCGGCCGATCGACTCAAAGGTGCGTCGCCCCATCAGCAGCGCATGACCCATCGTCAGCGACTTGAAGCGCTGCAGATCGCCCGGCAGATGCCACGGCAGGCCGTGGTCGCGACCGATCACGCCATTCCCGGCCATTGCCACGATCGCCACCAGTGGGTGCTTCACTTGCGCCGCCGCGGCTTCCTGCCAATCAGCATGGTTCCGCGACAGCGCTTCGCGCCGCACCGGCACCTGAAAATCTCGTCGATGTCGGGCGGGTCGTCCGCGTCGCGCCCGATGCAATAGTCATACGACAACTCGTCGCCCGGCAGGATCCTGCGCAGTGAGCGGATAAAGATCCGGCCGCGCGTGACTTCGGCCTCGCAGTTCGGCCGGCAGGAATGGTTGATGAAACGGGCCTCATTGCCCCCCACGCCGGCATCAACGACCGTGGCTTCGTCCAAAATGAACAGAAAGGTGTGCGCATCGTGCACCGGGCGGTGCTGGTAGCGGCAATCCGCTAGCGCATGCGATACGCGTTCGCCGAGGTACTCGACGATGCGCGTGCGGCGCGGAATCGGGCGCAGCGCGAACACGCCGCGACCGTGGATCTTCGAGCGCCGCACCCGGATGAGCGGGCCGGCCCCCTCAGACGGCGACCGGCGCGCGGATCGAAGCATGCGGCTCATAGCCAATGATCTGGAAGTCCTGGTACTCATAACCCGCGATGTCAGGCGGCCGGCGCAACAACGCGAGTGTCGGTAACGGTCGTGGCTCGCGCGCCAGCTGCATGTCGGCCTGTGCCAGGTGATTCAGATACAGGTGGCAGTCACCGCCGGTCCACACCAGCTCGCCGACCGCGAGATCCGCCTGCTGGGCCAGGATGTGGGTGAGCAGCGCGTAGGACGCAATGTTGAACGGCACGCCGAGGAAGACGTCGCAGCTGCGCTGGTACACCTGGCAGGACAGTCGGCCATCGGCGACGTAGAACTGGAAGAACGCGTGGCAGGGCGCGAGCGCCATCTTCTCGAGCTCACCGACGTTCCAGGCGCTCACGATGATGCGCCGCGAATCCGGCTCGCTGCGCAGCTGTTCGATGACGCGCGCGATCTGGTCGACATGACGCCCGTCGGCCGTCGGCCAAGCGCGCCATTGGCGGCCATAGACCGGACCAAGCTCGCCCTGTGCATCCGCCCATTCGTCCCAGATCGTCACGCCCTGCTCGTGCAACCACCGCACATTTGTTTCGCCGCGCAGGAACCACAGCAGCTCGACGATCACGGACTTCAGGTGTACGCGCTTGGTCGTGACCAGCGGGAATCCTGCCGCCAGGTCGAAGCGCAGCTGGTGGCCGAATACCGACAGAGTGCCGGTGCCGGTGCGGTCGGGTTTGCGCTGACCGCGCTCGCGCACCAGTCGCATCAGGTCGAGATAGGGCCGCATCTCAGGCAAAATTACCGGAACGCGCGCCACGCTTCCAGGCGTAGGCGAGCATCGCAAGGCCGGTGACCAGCATCGGCAGCGACAGCAGCTGCCCCATCGTCAGCCACCCGAACGCCAGGTAGTCGAGATGCTCGTCCGGCACGCGCACGAATTCGATGACGATGCGGAAGATCGCATAGGCACTCAGGAACAGTCCCGATGGCGCCAATCGCGCACGCGGTTGCGACGTGAACCACCAGACGATCACGAACAGCACAAGTCCTTCGAGCATCGCCTCGTAGAGCTGCGATGGATGCCGGACCTCGCCGTCCACCAGCATGCCCCAGGGTAAATCCGTGGGCTTGCCCCACAATTCACCGTTGATGAAATTGCCGATGCGCCCGGAGAACAAGCCGAGCGCCGGCAACGGCACAGTGAAATCGAAGACGTCTGCAACCTGCCGGCCGCGGCGGTAGGCAAAGAATGCGATCGCACTCATCACGCCGATCAGTCCGCCGTGGAAGGACATGCCGCCTTCCCAGATCCGGAACAGCGACCAGGGATCGCCCAGGAATGCGTCAAATCCGTAGAACAACACCCAGCCCACGCGGCCGCCGGCGATCACACCGAGCGCCACGAAGAAGATCAGGTCATCCACGTCGATCGGCTTCCAGGTCGAACCGGTTGCCCGGGCACGCCACCGCGCCAGCCACCAGGCCGCGATGAAGCCGGCCACGTAGGTCAGCCCGTACCAGTGGATCCTGAGCGGTCCGATCGCGAGTGCAATTGGATCGATCTCAGGATAGGTCAGCATGAGTCGGTCACCCTGAACAGGAATGCACGCAGGTAACGGGTTTCATCGATCGCCGGATGCACCGGATGATCCGGCGCCTGCGCGCCGACTGCGATCAACTGTGCGAATCGGCCGAGATGCCGCGATGCGCGCTGGACGGCGTCCGTCAACTCACCGGGACCCAGGTGATAGGAACAGGAGCAGGACAACAACAGGCCGTCGCGATCGAGCGCCTGCAACGCGAGTTGATTCAGCCGACGGTAAGCGGCGAGTCCCTTCGGATGATCCTTGCGCCGCTTGATGAACGCGGGCGGATCGAGCACGACGACATCGAAACGCCGCCGATCCGCATGCAGCGATTCCAGCACATCGAATGCATCGCCCTGCAGCAGCTCCACCTCGAGCCCATTCGCCGCGGCGCTGGTAGCAGCTGCTTCGAGAGCGGCTGCGGAGGAATCGACACAGGTCACCTGAGCCGCACCGGCGCGGGCCGCCTGCAGGCCAAAACTGCCGGCGTAGCTGCAGACATCCAGCACGCGCAGGTTCCGCACATGCGGCATCAACATCGCGCGGTTGCCGGTCTGGTCGAAGTACCAGCCGGTTTTCTGGCCGGCCGCCAGCGGAACGCGGAATGTGACGCCGCCCTCGGGCACCTCGACGTAGTCCGGCACTTCCCCGAATGCCGTGTCGACGTGTCGCTCCAGGCCCTCCAGTTCGCGGATCGACGAATCGTTCTTCCACAACATGCCGCGCGGCGCGAGGACCTTGATCAGCGCATCCTGGATCTCGGTTTTCATCGCTTCCATGCCGGCGGTGCCGATCTGCGCCACCAGCACGTCGCCGTACCGGTCGACGACCAGACCCGGCAGCAAGTCGGCCTCGCCAAAGGCCAGACGATAGAAGGGCGCTGCATGGAATCGCTCGCGCAGCGCCAGCGCGACCCGGAAACGGTGCACCAGCAATGACTTGCCCGGCGGGTAGTCGGGGTCGCGGCCGAGCAGGCGTGCGCTGATCAGCGTGCGCGGATTGACATAGGCGTAGCCGAGGAAGCGGTTGTGGCTCGAGCGCACCTGCACATGTGCACCCGGCGCGAACGCGGTGAGCGGCGTGGCGCCGACATTGACCTCGTTCGAGAAAATCCACAGGTGCCCGGCCTGCAGCCGGCGCTCTTCCTGCGGCTTCAGCAACAGCGGCGGCAATGCGCCGCCGTCCAGTGCAACGGTTTCGGGGAGGGTCGACATTCGCGGGAACGCAGCGCCGTGGCTATAGTGGCCGCAATTCTACCCGACCCAAGCGGCACCGCGATGCAGAAGCCGCACAACCGGCTCGCCAACGAGACCAGTCCGTACCTGCTGCAGCACGCGGCCAATCCGGTCGACTGGTACCCGTGGGGGGCCGCGGCCACTGCGCGAGCCATCGAGCTGGATCGTCCGATCCTGCTGTCGATCGGCTATTCCGCCTGCCATTGGTGCCATGTGATGGCCCACGAATCCTTTGAGGATGAGGCAACCGCCGCGGTGATGAACCGGCTGTTCGTGAACGTCAAGGTGGACCGCGAAGAACGGCCGGATCTCGACAAGGTTTACCAGCTTGCGCACCAGATGCTGGCCCAGCGCGGCGGCGGCTGGCCACTGACGATGTTCCTGGCGCCCGACGACCTGACGCCATTCTTCGGCGGCACCTATTTTCCGAAAGAGCCGCGCTACGGCATGCCGGCTTTCACCGCTCTGCTCGAACGAGTCGCCGCGTTCTATCGTGAGGATCGCGCCAGCGTGCGCACGCAGAATGCAGCGTTGCGCGGCGCGTTCGGCGAACTGGTGCCGCCCGCGGCCGCGCCAGGGCTGGTCCTCGACCGTGAGCCGATCACGCAGGCGCGTCGCGACCTCGAGGCGGGCTTCGACGAACGCGGCGGCGGCTTCGGCCCGGCGCCCAAGTTTCCGCATCCCTCCAGCATCGAGCGGCTGTTGCGCGACTGGCAGGCATCGTCCGGATCCGCGGAACCCGATCTGAAAGCGTTGTACATGGCGACGCTGACATTGAAGCGCATGGCCGAAGGCGGCATCAATGACCAGATCGGCGGCGGCTTCTGCCGCTACTCGGTCGATCCGTACTGGATGATCCCGCACTTCGAGAAGATGCTGTATGACAATGGACCCCTGCTCGCGCTGTACGCGCAGGCGGCGACTGCAACCGGCGATGATTTCTTTCGCACTGTCGCGGTCGAAACCGCGGCCTGGGCATTGCGCGAGATGCGATCGCCCGCCGGTGGTTTCTACGCAGCGCTCGACGCCGACTCCGAAGGCCACGAAGGCCGCTTCTACGCCTGGCAGCGCGACCAGATCGCGGGGCTGACCACGCCTGACGAGTATCGCGCGCTGGCGTTGCGCTACGGTCTCGACCGCGAACCCAATTTCGAGGGTGCCTGGCATCTGCATTGCGTCGCCGAACTGGAGGACGCCGCCGACCAGGCCTTGCTGCAATCCGGCCGGGCCAAGCTTTTCGCCGCGCGCGAACGACGGGTACGGCCGGGTCTCGACGACAAAGTGCTGACCGGCTGGAACGGCCTGATGATCCGCGGGCTCTCAATCAGCGGGCGGTTGCTCCGCCAATCGGGTCATATCGACGCGGCGGCGCAAGCAGTCGATTTCCTCCGGCAGAACTGCTGGCAGGATGGCAGCCTGCTGGCGGTGGGCAAGGACGGTAGCGCGCGCTTCCCCGCCTACCTCGACGACTACGCATTCCTGCTGGACGCGCTGCTGGAGCTGCTGCAGTCACGATTCCGCAGTATCGATCTGGCATTTGCACGCGAACTTGCGGAGGCATTGCTCGCGCGCTTCGCCGATCGCGAGCGTGGCGGTTTCTGGTTCACGGCGGAGGGCCAGGACCCGCCGCTGCACCGTCCCAAGGGATTTGCCGATGACGCCACGCCCGCCGGCAATGGTGTTGCGGCGCAGGCGCTGGCGCGGCTTGGGTGGCTGCTCGGCGAGATGCGCTACCTCGATGCGGCGGAGCAGACCTTGCGCGGCGGCTGGGCCTCGCTCTCGCGCGTGCCGCAGGCGCACACCGCGATGCTGAATGCGCTCGACGAGTACCTGAATCCGGTCGAGATCGTCGTGGTAAGGGGATCCGCCGCATCCGTAGCGGAATGGTCCGCGGCGCTCGCCGCGCTCTATGAGCCGCGGCGGATGATCATCGCGATACCGGCCGAGGTCACCGATTTGCCGGAAGCGCTCGCCTCGAAACGCCCACGCGAAGCAACCGTCGCGTATCTTTGTCGCGGCCCGCAGTGCTCGGAACCGATCGACGACTTGTCGCAGCTGATTTCCTACCTGCGCACGGCCCGGTACTTCGCGAGCCCTGGCTCGTCGGTCGTGTAGCGCGGCAACTCGTCGCCGACCGTATGCCAGTCCACGTGCTGGTCGTAGAACACATGACACTGCGGTTCGCGGTCGATCGGACCCTGGATCGCCGGCCGTGCGACGTGGATTTCGCCCGGGCACAGGGTCGATGCGAAAAACAGCGTGGTGCCGCAATTTTCGCAGAATCCGCGCCGGCTCTGCTGCGACGACTGATACCAGCGCGGCTCCGCCGAACCCGGCAGGAACCGGAATCGCTCTTCCGCCGCGCCGACCCAGGTTACGAACGCTGCCCCATGGGCTTCCCGGCAATAACTGCAATGGCAATGCGCAAAGAACAGGGTCGGCGGCGTGAGCGCGAACCGAATCGCGCCGCACAGGCAACGTCCTTCGAACTCTCTCATTGCAGCAACCGGCACAGGAATGCGATCCAGATACCGAACAGCAGGATCGTACTCGCGGCATAGACCAGGAACCGGTGCGTGACGCGGTTGTAAGTCACCTGGATCAGGCTGTGCAATGCGCGCAGGCCCACGAAGGCCCAGGCCGCCATGACCAGGCCGGGCGTCGAGCCGCCGGTCAGCGCAATCGCGATGCACAGCACGTAGAACAGTACCGGTACTTCGAACAGGTTGCGGAAGTTGTCGGCGGCATTCGTGTTCTCGAGCTGGCTGGCCGCGGCGCGCGTGCTCGAGATGGACTGCGGATCGATGCGCTTCGCGCGCATCTCGCCGAGCCGGTCTGCGTACAGCTTGATCCAGACCAGTGCGGTCACCAGCACCATCGCCACCACGGGCAGCCAGATCGGGTCGGTATTCATACGGGTCTCCTCAAGCTCGAACGACGGATGCGCCATCCTCAAGGTCCGGCTCATAGGCGTAACATAGCATCGGATGAATGCAGAACTCGAACCCGCCGATCTGCCCGGATTTGACGACGTCCAGGCCGCGGCCGAACGACTGGTCGGCATCGCGCGCCGCACTCCCCTGCTTGTGGGTACGCCGCTCGACGAACTGACCGGCGGGCGTGTGCTGCTGAAAGCCGAGTCATTGCAGCGCACCGGGTCATTCAAGATTCGCGGTGCCTACAACCGCCTGGTGCAACTCGACGACGACCAGCGCCGTGCCGGTGTGGTCGCATTCTCGTCCGGCAATCATGCCCAGGGTGTCGCAGCCGCAGCGCGGATGCTCGGCATCCACGCGGCCATCGTGATGCCCGCGGATGCGCCGCACGCCAAGCTCGAAGGCACGCGTGCACTCGGTGCTGAAATCATCCTGTATGACCGCGAGCGCGAGAGCCGCGAGCAGATCGCAGGCCGGCTCGCGGCCGAACGTGGCGCAACGCTGGTACCTGCCTTCGACGACCCGCACATCATTGCCGGCCAGGGCACGGTCGGACTTGAACTGATGCAGCAGGCGAGTGAAGAGGACTTGACACCGGATCAAGTGCTGATCGGCTGCAGCGGCGGCGGGCTGGTCAGCGGTTCAGCGCTCGCGATCCGCGCGCTTTCGCCGACTACCGAAGTTTTGTGCGTCGAACCCGAGGGATTCGACGACACCTGTCGCTCGCTCGCAGCGGGCCGCCGCCTGTCGAATGCGCCTGGCGCGCGCTCGATCTGCGATGCGCTGCTGTCGCCGTCGCCCGGCGTGCTGAATTTCGCGCTGATGCAGAACCTGCTGGCGGGCGGCCTCTCGGTCAGCGATACAGAAGTCCAAACCGCGATGGCCTGGGGCTTCCGCCACCTGCGTCTCGTCATCGAGCCAGGCGGTGCCGTCGCGCTTGCAGCGGTGCTCGCCGGCAAGCTGCCGCTGCACGGCCGCACCACCGCGATCGTCATCACGGGTGGCAATGTCGATCCTGCGACCTTGGTCGCAGCGCTAAACCGTTAGCGTTTCCTCGAGGAACTCGACGACGCCGTGGTCGAGCGAATACCAGGCACCAACGACGACCAGTCCGTTCGAACCGACCAGCCCCTCGATGATTGCGGATCCGTGCCGGAGCTGATTGACCGACGCAAGGATGTTGGAACGCATTGCCACGTGCTCGAGCGCGTTGGCATTGCCACCGGCATCGCCGGCCACCAGCGTCTCGACCGCAGGCCGGATTCGATCGACAATTGCTTTCAGATTGGGCGATTGATTGTTCGTGGGACGGTGCAATTCCTCGATCGTCGCCCGGATCGCGCCACAGGAGGAATGTCCCAGCACGACCACGAGGCGCGTGCCAAAGCGATCGGCAGCAAATTCGACGCTGCCGATCAGCGAGGGTGCGACGATGTTGCCGGCGACCCGGATCACAAACAGGTCGCCCGGGCCCAGGTCGAAGACGATCTCGACCGGCACGCGCGAATCCGAGCAGCCGAGCACGATTGCGAACGGTTCCTGGGCGATCGCGAGTTCCGCGCGCCGCGCGGCGCTCATCAGCGACCCTGATCCTTGCGCGTTTTCGACAAAGCGAGCATTGCCTTCGCGCAGACGCTTGAGTGCGTCGGCCGCCGTGACTCCGCGGCTCATGCCACGATCTCCGAGCGCAATTGCGCGATGAACCCGTGGATGAACGCCGTGCGCCGTTCGGCCTCGCGTCGACCGGCTGCAGTCTGCATCGTGCTGGAGAGCTTCAGCAGCTTGGCGTAGAAGTGATCGACCGACGCGCCCATTTCATCCGGCGCGCGCTGCTCGCAGAACGGATCGTTCGCCTCGTACAGCGGCCGCCCGAGCGCAGCGCCGACCGCAATGCAACGCGCGACCCCGACCGCGCCGAGCGCATCGAGCCGATCCGCATCCTGCACAACCTTCGCTTCGATGGTCTTTGGCACGATGCCGGCGGAATAACTGTGTGCCTCGATCGCGTGGGAGATTCCAGGCAGGCAGTCCGTCGGGTAACCGGCGGCTTCGAGGAACCGGACGGCATGCAGGGCGGCAAGGCGCGAAGCCCTGGGCCGATCTGAAGAGTTCTTGGCGACGTGCACGCAATCGTGCAGCCAGGCGGCAGGCAGCACGATGTCGAGGCGCGCGCCCTCCTCTGCCGCAAGCCGCGTGGCCGCCGCAACGACCCGCCGCAGGTGAATGACGCCATGGCCCGGATCCCCGCCCGGTTGCTCTGCGATGAACTGGATGAATTGCTGTTCCCAATCGCGCTGCAGGCGCTCGGGCATGTCGGACATCTCTGCGCTCACCGGCACGATCCCTGGCGATGGCGTGGTGGAGCGCGGCGGCGGGACGACCGCTTGGTGCGCGCCGCGAGCGCAACGGTCATGGCCTCGCGCGCCCAGCGTGCCAGTTCTTCCGGGTCTTCCAGGACCTCTGCCGGCACCTGCCAGTAGCCCATCACCTTCGCCGGCTGGTCCGGAAACGGACAGAATGGTTTCGAACCCGCCTGTTCGTAGCGCGCGCGGTTGGAGTCATCGGCCTTGAAATAGAGCGTGTCATCATCGATCAAGGCGAAGAACAGCCCGTCGAGATAGAGACCCACGCCGCCGAACATGCGACGCTCGGTGACACGGCCCGCCGGCTTCAGTTGTTCCAGCACAAAATCGCGGAAGTCGTTGCTGACGGCCATTGTCAGAGTGTACGGCCGGCGAATGCGCCGAGCACGCCCGCCACGTTCGAGCCAATCTCCGCAATCGCGTAGCCACCCTCCTGGATCAGCACCGTGGGCAGTCCGGGCGCCGCCAGGCAGGCTCCCAGTCGCGCGTAATCCGGGCCGGTCAGCTTGAAGGTGCTGATCGGATCCGATTCAAAGGTATCGACGCCCAGTGATACGACCAGCGCATCCGGGCCGTAGCGCGCGATGGCCGCAAGCGCGACCTCGAGCGCCGCGTGATATTCCTGCCAGGCCGTCCCCAATGGCAACGGCAGATTCAGCGTATAGCCCGCGCCGCGGCCTGCGCCGCGTTCATCCGCATAACCGAGGAAGTACGGATATTCCGCTTCGGGCGTAGCGTGCAACGACACGAACAGCACGTCGTCGCGTTCCCAGAAGATTTCCTGCGAACCGTTGCCATGATGGTAGTCGACGTCCAGCAGGGCGACCCGCGCGCAGCCGTGGTCCCGCAGGTACTGCGCGGCGAGCGCGGCGTTGTTCAGGTAGCAATATCCACCGTAAAAGCTGCGACCGGCATGGTGGCCCGGCGGGCGGCACAAGGCGTAGGCGGCGCTGTCGCCTTCGGCTACCAGCGCAGCTGCAGTCATCGCGCATTGCGCGGCCGCGAGCGCCGCATCCCAGGTGCCGGCCACGATCGGCGTGCTCGCATCGAACGTGTAGTAACCCATCGAACCGTGGATGCCCGCGGGCCGGTGATCGCGGCGCATTCCACGGGCCGGGAAACCGCTTGGCAGCATGGAACCGTCGCGGCCCTTGGCGCGCCAGCGCGCGTGCGCGCCACGCAGGAACTCGACGAACTGTGCGTCATGCACCCGCAGCAACTGCGCCTCCGGAATTTCGCGCGGCGGCTGTACCGAGAATCCGCCCTGCTGCAATGCCGCGAGGATGAAATGAGCGCGGGCCGGCGACTCGAAACTCGGGACCAGGGCGCCGCGGTGGAGTTCGACGCCGCCGTCATGGCGGGCATGCAACGGGGAGTAAACGACTTGCATTGCCCGTGGCCTCCTGGGGTCGGAATCGAAAGCCGCTTGCGTCACGGACTGGTCACGCCAACAGGTTACCGGTTTGCCGCAGTAGCGGGGAGCACGGTCGACCGAACTAGGCGGCCTTTCCGACGTCTGCCACTTGCGCCTCTCGGCGCAGCGGGGCTTGGTACCCGAGCCCTCGATAATTCTTTGTTACAGAGGTGAGACTTTCGGGCCTCTCGTGACAGATATACAGAGGAGAGGCATCGATTCGTCGATCTCATGAGGCTCCCATGAAAAATCTCTCGCAACTCTCTGATCGTTTGCGATTTTCTGTCGTTCTGTTTGCAGGCGCGATTTCGGGCGGATTCCTCGGCTTCGCGTCCGCCCAGGACCGCACCCCGGGCCAGCTCGACACCGCCTGCGCCAGCCGCTGCACGGCCAATGGCTATGAGGCCGAATTCTGCGGCCGGGTCTGCTGGCTGCCCGATCCTGCAATTGCCGCCAGGGCAGAGCCGATCGACTGGATCTGCATGACCGACTGCCTGGAGCGAGGCGGGAAGTTCGAGGACTGCCGGTTGCGCTGCAAGCGGCGCTAGATCCAGATTCGAGGAGGGCCACTCCGATGCCCAACGTACATCTCACGCGCTCGGTCATGGTTGCCGCACTGGCCTGGATGGGTGCGGGGCTCCTGGCAGACCCGGTCTGGGCCGCGGTTGGCCGGACCGAGGCGGCCTACGGCGTCACGCCGAACGGCCAAGTCTCCTACGCGATCCCGATCCGCGTCACCGAGGGGATTGCCGGCCTCACGCCGCAGCTCGCGATCACTTATGCCGGGCCGGGCCAGCGAACCATCTTGGGCGTGGGTTTCCAGCTCGCCGGACTCTCATACATCACCCCCTGCCGCAAAACCATTGCACAGGATCTCAACGCCGCACCGGTCACGCTGACTTCTGCCGATCGGTATTGCCTCGACGGTGCCCGCTTGCGCGGTGTGACCGGGACCTACGGCGCCTCGGGCGCAACCTATCGCACCGAACTCGATCAGATGGCCCGCGTTACCTCGAACCAATCGAGTAATGGCATTCCGGGTTGGTTCAAAGTCGAGACCCGCGATGGGCTGATCTTCGAATACGGATACACCACTGACTCGAAGTTACTGGCCAGCGGCACGACTGGTGCGCCGCCGCAATTCTGGGCGGTGAACAAGATTTCCGACCGGGCCGGCAATTCGATGACATTTTCCTACGATTCGAGCAACAGCCTGCGTCGCTTCCGGCCGAACTACATCCTCTACACCACGAGCAATACCGCCGCCGCGCGATACAAGATCTCGTTCGTTTACCAGAGCACCAGCCAGCCCGAGCCGACACTCGATTTCACGCCCTCCGCGACGGGCGGCGCTGCCCAGAGCGACGACAAGCTACTGGATCGGATCGAGTTGCTGCACGACAGCGTGGTGTATCGAAAAGTCCTCTTCACCTATGAGCCTGGCGCGGGCACCAACAAGCGCCTGAAGACGGTTCAGGAATGCGTGCCGGGTGCACCGGATGATTGCCTGCCGGCGACCACGCTCGGCTGGCAGTCCGCGATCGCTGGTCATGGCTC
>JANNTO010000376.1:0-1541 GCA_031403675.1 Gammaproteobacteria bacterium
TACAAGCAGCGTGACGGCACGCCGGTGCTGCTGAAGCGCGATGTCATCGCGACCGGCGAGCAGTTGATCGATGCGTCGTTTGCCCCGTCCCAGGGCGAGCCGTCCGTCAGCGTCAAGCTCGACAGCCGCGGCGGCGACGAGATGCTGCGCACCACGCGCGAGAATCTCAACCGGCCGATGGCGGTCGTGTTCATCGAGAAGGAACGCGAGCTGGTCGAACGGGACGGCCGCAAAGTGGTCGTCGACCGCGACAAGGAAGAGGTGATCAGCGTCGCGACGATCCGTGGCGTGTTCTCGAATAACTTCCAGATCACCGGGCTCTCGGCCGTCGAAGGCACTGAACTCGCCAAGCTCCTGCGCGCCGGTGCGCTCGCCGCGCCGATCGTGATTGTCGAGCAGCGCGTGATCGGACCGAGCCTCGGCAAGGACAACATCGAGGCGGGGGTCCGTGCGCTCGGTATCGCCGGCATCTTCCTGTTCGCCTTCATGATCCTGTATTACCGCGTTTTTGGCCTGATCGCGGATCTGGTGCTGACGACCAACGTGATCTTCATCGTGGCGTTCCTCAGCATGTTCAATGCCGCGCTGACGCTGCCCGGGCTCGCCGGCATCGTGCTGACGGTCGGCACTGCGGTGGATGCGAACATCCTGATTTACGAACGCATCCGCGAGGAGCTGGCAGTTGGCGCCTCGCCCTGGGCGGCGGTAAACGCCGGCTTTGACAAGGCGTTTTCTGCGATCGCGGATTCCAACGTCACGATGCTGATGGCCGGCGGCGTGTTGTTCCTGTTCGGTTCCGGACCGGTGCGCGGTTTCGCCGTGACGCTTTGCATCGGCATCGCGACCTCGATGTTCACCGCGCTGGTCGGCAGTCGCGCGCTCATCCACCTGGCCTACGGGCGTCGCCGCCGCATCGAACGGCTGGCGATCTGAGGCACGGCAATGGAGTTCCTCAAGCAAGTACCGGCGATTCGCTTCATGGCACTGCGCCGTTACTGGTACGTCCTGTCTGGCGCCGTGGTCGTTGCATCGCTCGCGCTGGTGCTGGTGCGCGGCCTGAATCTGACCGTCGATTTTACCGGCGGCATGGTATTTGAAGTCGGGTTCACGCAGCCGGTGGACCTCGAGCGGGCCCGCGCTGCGCTGCGCGCGGCAGGACTCGAGGATTTTCAGGTGCGCACTTACGGCGCAGCGAGCGATCTCGAGGTGCGCCTCCCGCCGGCGGAGACCGGCGCGACCGGCAACCAGGGCGATCGCGTCGTCGGCGCGCTCCGGGCGCTGGACGCTGGCGTGGAGCTGCGTCGCACCGAGTCGGTTGGACCGCAGGTCAGCCGCGAACTCGGCGAACAGGCGGCGCTCGCGGTGCTGATGACGCTCCTGCTGGTGCTGGTCTATATCGCACTCAGGTTCCGCTGGCGTTTTGGGATCGGATCGCTGGTCGCTTCGCTGCATGATCCAATCGTTGCGGTTGGCGCCATTGCGCTGCTCGGCATTCCGTTCGACCTGAATGTGGTCGCGGCGCTGCTGACCATCCTCGGCTA
>JANNTO010000377.1:0-4127 GCA_031403675.1 Gammaproteobacteria bacterium
AAACGCCGCCACCCCCATCGCCGCGTCTTTCGCCTTTTTCTCGGCTGCCAACACATCATACGCGGCGAAAAGCACGATGTCCCGGCGGCTGCGTTCGCTCATCTCGTTTACGAGCCGTTCACTCATCGCAAGAAGACGTTCATTGATCTTTCTTGCGTCCTCGGCGGTAAATGCGCTGACCGTCAGAACCGAGATGGAGGATTTCGAATCAAGTTCTGCCGTCACTCTGCGCCGGTAATATTTGAGCAGAGCTTCGAAGCTGGCGTCCCAGTCGAGGGCGGCGAAGCGATTGGCAAAATCAATGTCCTTACTGCTGAATTTCTTGACGAGGCCGAACTCGTCGTTCAGCTCCTTGAGCGCGTCACGGGAAATGATGTAATCGTGCACCGAGTACTGATCGTCGAGCGCCCGGGCGATCCCGCTGCTCTGCAGCAAGCTGCCGAGCACGCCGGCTTGAATCGGCTTTTGCGGACTGCGCACCATGAAGCGCGATTCGGAGACGTAGATGTCGGAGGCGATCAGCCCGAAGTAGATCGCCGCAAGCAAAGTCGGGACTATTACAGTGGCAAGAAACAAGCGGTTGACGCGGGCCATCCAGGCCGGCAATTTCATGCGGAGATACCTTTCTGGAAAGGGGCTAATCTATTGAATCGTTGAATCGGATTGTACAACCGAATCCGCCCGAGGATTTGGCAGCAGCGGGACGGATGCTGGAATTTCGGCATGATTCAGATCGTTCGTTGTCAATCGCTCCTGGCAATGCAATGCAGCGGCTCGTGGTGGGTGAGTACGTATCGCGCGAATAGGTATGCGGGGTGGCTCATCGCGAAATAGTATCTTTGCCGGCGTGGCGTCCCGCGATCGGGGGCAGCGCCGGGGTATGCGCGCCCGTGCACGAAAGAAACGGCGTGCGGCGCAAGGTAGCGCAAATCGCGACGCGGCAGGTCGGATTCGGGCTCGCCGATCGGCGCGTTGACCCGGGTATTGATTCGAATTGTATAGCCCAACCCACGCAAGAGCTTGAGCACTCCGGGCCGATGCTAGAATTTCCTCATGATTCAGATCGTTGTGAATGGCACCGACCAGCACCTCGAGCAATCCCTCGCGGTGAGCGAGCTGATCCTGCAGATGGCGCTCGCCGGCAAGAAGATCGCGGTGGAGCGCAACGGCGAGATCGTGCCGAAGAGCGCGCACGGCTCGACCCTGGTGCTCGACGGCGACCGGCTCGAGATCGTCGTGGCGGTGGGAGGAGGCTGAGATGAAAGACGACCTCAAGATCGCCGGGAAATCCTTCCACTCGCGCCTGCTGGTCGGCACCGGCAAGTACAAGGATTTCGCGCAGACGCGCGCCGCGATCGACGCCTCGGGGGCGCAGATCGTGACGGTCGCGATCCGGCGCACCAACATTGGCCAGACCAAGGGCGAACCATCGCTGCTGGAGTTTCTGCCGCCTTCGCAGTTCACTTACCTGCCGAACACGGCCGGCTGCTACAGCGCCGAGGACGCGGTGCGCACGTTGCGCCTGGCGCGCGAGCTGCTCGACGGCCACGACCTGGTCAAGCTCGAAGTGCTGGGCGACCCGCAATCGCTGTATCCGAACATGCCCGAGACGCTGGCGGCGGCGAAGACGCTGGTCGCCGAGGGCTTCAAGGTGATGGTGTACTGCTCCGACGATCCGATCCAGGCGAAGATGCTCGAAGACCTGGGCTGCGTCGCGGTGATGCCGCTAGCGTCGCTCATCGGTTCGGGCATGGGCATCCTCAATCCGTGGAACCTGCAGCTCGTGATCGACCGGGTGAAAGTGCCGGTGCTGGTGGACGCGGGCGTGGGCACCGCTTCGGATGCCGCGATCGCGATGGAACTCGGTTGCCACGGCGTGCTGATGAACACCGCGATCGCCGCGGCGAAGGACCCCATCATGATGGCGCGCGCAATGAAAAAAGGCGTGGAGGCCGGGCGCGAAGCGTTTCTTGCCGGCCGCATGCCGAAGAAGCTCTACAGCGCGGCGCCTTCGTCGCCGGTCGAGGGGACGATCTCGCCGTCGCAGACCAAGGCCGCCTGACCCGCTCCTTGCTGTCCAATCTGTTCAACCCGCCGATAAGATTGACAATCGATACCGTATGGTTGACAATAAACCCAGAATGGTTTCCAAAGTTCAACAGAAAGATTCCAATGAGCCATGTTCGGGCGAGGGGCGAGGACATTCGAAAGTACATCATTGATAATGTTGGTAAATATCCTCGTAACATCAGCAAGAAGGTCGCTGAAAAATTCAAGATCACCAGGCAGGCGGTAAACAAGCACATTCGCCGGCTGACCACAGAGAAGTTCCTTACCGAAGAAGGCGAGACCCGCAGCCGGGTCTACAAGCTCGCCCCTCTTTCGGAGTGGCGCAAGGATTACAAACTCGGGGGCCTGCAGGAAGACGTGGTTTGGCGCGAAGACATCGCCCCTCGCCTCGGTAAGCTGCCGGACAACGTCCGGAATATCTGGCTGCATGGTTTCACGGAAATGTTCAACAACGCGCAAGATCATTCCGGCGGTCGTTCAATCCTGGTGAACATCAAGAAGACCGCTGCACGCTCAGAAATGTTCATCGTAGACAACGGCGTCGGAATCTTTCGAAAAATTCAAAAAGCCATGGGCCTGCTCGATGAAAGGCACGCCGTTTTGGAACTGGCGAAGGGAAAACTCACCACTGACCCATCAAATCATAGTGGCGAGGGTATTTTCTTTACCTCGCGTATGTTCGATGATTTCATGATCTTCTCTGGTGGCGTTTCCTTTTCCCACGAATTTGGAAAGGAAGAGGACTGGATCATGGAACGCAAGCCGGAAGATGGTACTGGCGTTTATATGCGTCTACACAACCATACTGCCAGGACAACAAAGAAAGTATTCGATCAGTTTTCTTCAGATGAAGACGACTACAAATTCAACAAGACAGTCGTTCCCGTGAGATTGGCGCAATATGGGAATGACCAACTCGTTTCTCGCTCACAAGCCAAGCGACTGGTATCGCGGGTCGAATTGTTCAAAGTAGTGGTTTTTGACTTTCAAGAGGTGCCGACAGTCGGGCAAGCATTCGCGGATGAGATTTTCAGGGTCTTCGCGCAACGGCATGCGGAAATTGAGTTGCACTCAATTCATGCAAGCTCGGAAGTAAAGAGAATGATCGAACGCGCCAAGTCCGGCGCGGCGGCGACTGATGCCGGCCCTAAAGAGACTTCCGCCCCGCCCCAGCCCTGAGGAAGCGGATCGCCGTGCCGCGCACGGCCTAAGCTCGACGCGCGCCTCGCACTGCATGAAGAACCGGGGCCCGCTCAGGCGCCACGCAGTACTCCCGATGCATGTTATATTTGTCATGTTATGTCGTCTATATCTGACATCCTGGGGCCGGCGGTACGCGCCGCGCGCTTGCGCGCAGGGCTGACGCAAAGCCGGCTCGCGCTCGACTGCAAGCTGTCGCGCCAGACCATCGCCGGAGTCGAGGCGGGAACGTTTTCCGATCTCGGCGTGCGCAAGATCGAGCGCTTGCTGGAGCGCCTTGGCCTGCGGCTCGAGGTGGCGGGCAGCGCGACCACAGGGACGGGGACGGGCGCGGGCAGCCGCATCACGCGGCTGCTGCATGCGCGCGGGCTGGCCCGAAAGAGCGAGGCCCTTGCGCTGGCGAAAGCCACGCTGCGCCATCTGCGCCAGGCAGGAGTTTCGGCCCGCATCGTCGGCTCGCTCGCCAAGGGGAATTTTCGAACCGATTCCGACGTCGACTATCTGATCGAGGACCGCGGCGGCCAGCCGGAGTCCCGCATCAGCAGCCTGATCGAGGCCGCGATGCACGGCTTCCCGTTCGACGTCGTGTTCGCCGACCGGGCCGATCCAGTCCTGCTCAGGCTCATGCGCGAAGAGGCAAGGCGTGGCGCATCCGCTGTTCGCGCGGCTTGAACGCCAGCTCGAGCTGATCCGGCGCGAACTCGCCAACGCGGCCGAGGCCGACCGGCGATTCGCCGCGCTGCGGCGCAAGGCGGCGCAACGCCCCGCCGCCCCCCCGCCAAACCCCGACCGGACGCATACCGCCGCCATCGAGCACGCCAACGCGGCGATCTACACCGGCATCGAATCGATCCTCG